>JAIJEI010000103.1 GCA_022739095.1 Bifidobacterium sp. | reverse complement strand
TGGACCGGCGGAGCGGCGAACGGGAAGAACAGGGTCGGCTCCCACGCGGGCTTCAGAATCGTGGTGGTGGCACCGGAGGTCTTCTTCTGCTCGTGGCCCACCCAGTCGACTAGGGCGTCGACGTCGCGGTAGCTGGAGAGGTTGGCCGGAACCAGCCACAGCTTGGCGTTGCCGGTGGCGTGCTCGCGGTAGGCCTGCTTGGCCCAAGCCTTGATGGACGGCTTGAAGCTGTGCGAGGTGGCCACCACGGTGGCACCGCCAGCGAGCAGTCCTTCGACCACCTGAGCGGCGATCGAGTTCGGGCTCACGCCGGTGACGATGGCGATGTCGCTCGCGTAACGGGAGGCGTTCTTGTTGGAAGCGATCTGTTCGAAAGCCTCGGAACCGGCCTTCTGGAAAGCGGTCTTAAGTTCCTCGTTCTCCGACTTGTTGACGAACCACTGGGCTTCGGCGGCGATGGTCTTGCCGAGGCCGATGAAGCTGCCGTTCAGGGCGGCAGGGTCGTTGTCGTAGTAGGCGCGGGCGAGGTCTTCACGAGCGGAGGCCCAACGGTCATCGAAGAGGATGGCCTTGTTGGCGTCAAAGCGCGGAGCGACCTGCTTGGGCCAGTCGGAGCCAAGTTCGGCTTCGACCGCGGCCACGACGGCGGCGTTCTCGTCCTCGGATTCTTCCGGAGCCGGAGCGGCCACGCCGAGCTCGTTCAGCACGAAGCGGGCGGTGGCGGCGAGCACGCCGTTGGAACCGGTGACTTTCTCGGCGAAAGCGTCGAGCGCGGCGGAATCGACCACAGCACCGCCAGCGGCACCACCAGCGGACGGCAGTGCCACGGCAACACCCTTGAGCTGGGCGACGACCTCAACGGCCGCATCGATCAGCTTGTCGGCTTCCGGCTTGTTCTGCACGGCGGCGGTGGGCAGCTTGGCCAGGTCGCCGCCACGGGAGCTGGAGCCCTCGCGGGTGTCGAGCAGCAGTGCGGCGAGCACGCTGGCCACCCAGCCTTCGCCGAGCTGCCACACGTTGGTCACGCGGTCGCGAATGTACTGCTGCTTGACGCCGGCTGCACCGAACAGCGAGTGCAGACGATCGCGCAGCGCCTCGGAGAGCACGGCACCGAACGGCTTATAGTTCGGGGCGGCCTTGTTGACGATTTGGGCGAGCTTGTCTAGCGTCGCTTCGGCGGCACCGTCCACGCTGGCCACGCCAAGCTCGGAGCTAATGTCCATGAGCAGCTGGTTACGGCGAGAGGAGACGCCGTTGGTCAGGGTGTCGGTGGTGTCGTTGCTGCCGATCTGGTCGAGACGCACCTTGGCGGAGTAGGCCATGAGGATACCGATGGCATCGGAAGCCTTGAAGGGCAGGTCTGCAACGGAAGCACCAGAAGGAGCGCCGGCAGCGGCCTGCCCTGATTGCAGGCCGCGCGAGGAGTCGGACAGTCCAGTGGACTGTCCGGCGACGGAGCCATCCGTTGTCTGAGCAGCCTCAGTCGCGGCATTTGCCGGAGCAGCACCCGAGCCGAGCTTGGCGACGGCGGAACCACCGGCAGGAGCGGTTTCGACCGGGGCCGAGGCCGCGAACTCTTCCGGCTCATCGTCAGGAACCAGCGAATCGGTGTCGGTCATGTAGACGCGGCCTTCATCGCGGCCGATGTTGTAGACGACCGTATCGTTGCCGGCGAACCCGGGCAGACGCAGGGTCTTGGTACCGAGGTTGGCCAGAGTCGGAGCGTTGTCGAGGCCGACTTCGACGTATTCTTCCACGCCGAGGCCGCCCTGTTCGCGCTGGCCGAAGAGCAGTGCCTGGGTTTCGATCCAACGCACCGGGGAGGCGAACTGCCAGGACAGCAGTTCGGTGAGCAACAGTCGGCCGAGCTTCTGGTCGTCGGCGGCGTAGGAATCCCACACGGCCGGGTCGTCGAGCGCGGCCTTGATACGCTTGGACGGCACGACTTCGAGGATTTTGGCGGCGAATTCCTTGGTCATCTCGAACGGGGTGGCCACCAGGTTCGGGATGTAGCGGTCCACCAGACGGCCACGGTAGTCGATGTAAGCGGGAAGCAGCGCGTCGAGCTTGTCGTGGAATTCCGGCACGCCCTTCCTGAGCAGCGTGGAGTGGAACGGCACATCGATGCCGGGCACCAGCATGAACGCGGGCTTGCCACCGAATGCAGCCACACGGCGGGCGGAATCGGCCTTCAGGGCCTTCAGACCGGCGATCGTACCGGCGATGGCGTACTGCTGACCGGCGAGGTTGTAGTTCACAATCTCGAGGAACTCGCCGGACGCCTTGGCCACGGATTCCACATATTCCTTGACATGCGCGTCGTCCACACCGAACTGGTTCGGGCGCAGGGCACCCATACGGTAGTTGGAGCGGCCCTGTGCGTCACGTTCGATGAGGTGGTGCATGGTGGAGCCACGGTGGAACACGAGCTCCAGCACGGTTTCCAGCGGAATCACGTCGGCGAACGCGGACAGCGCGTTGTATTCGCCGAGCGAGTGGCCGGCGAAGTAGGCGGGCCAGATGTCGGCGCCGGCTTCGCGCAGGCGGGCGGTCTGGGCGAAGGCCACGGTGGCGAGCGCCACCTGCGTGAACTGCGTCAGGTTGAGCAGGCCTTCAGGGTGACGGTAGGTCACGCCGTTGGCGGTGAGTTCCTTCGGGTTATCGCGCACGAGGCCCAGGATCGAGAAGCCGAGCTTGGAGCGGGTGAGCTTGTCGGCGCGCTCCCACACGTCGCGGGCGGCGGCGGACTTGGCACGCTCGTCCAGAACCATGCCCTGCTTCTGGATGCCCTGGCCGGGGTAGACGAAGGCGGCGCGCGGTGCGCGGACCAGTGCGGTGCCGCGGGAGACGAGCTGGCCGTCGATACGGCAGGTGACTTCGAGGGTCATGCCGCCGTGGCGCACCTTGCCGATGCGCTCGACGGAGATCTCGACGGTGTCGTCGAGCTGGACCATGCCGTACATGTTGTAGGTCCAGCCGGTGATCTCGTAGTGGGCACCCTTCTCGTCGGTCGCCTGCACGGCGTGCTGGGCGGTGGCGGACAGCCACATGCCGTGCACGAGCGGGGCGGACAGGCCGGAGATGCGGGCGCCACGAGTGGAGGTGTGGATCGGGTTGAAGTCGCCGGAAGTGCGGGCGAAGGCGGTCATGTCGTGCGGGGCGACGACCTTCACGCGGCGCAGCAGGCGGCGCGGAGTGGCCTGCACTACTTGCAGGCCGCGCGAGGAGGCAGACAGTCCAGTGGACTGTCCGGCGACGGAGCCATCCGTTTCCTTATTCAGGAGGGCACCACCATACTCGGGGGCGTCTGCCGGCAGGGTGTCGGAGTAGACGCGGCCGCGGATCGCGAAACGCTCGGTTTCGCGGGCAAGCAGTGTGCCATCGGCGGCGGTGTGGGTCACATGGATGGTGACCACGCGGCCGGAAGCGGACTCGAAGTAGTCCTCGGCCCAGGACTTCAGGGTGATGGTTTCGCCGGTGTGCTTGAGCAGGTCCTCCTCGTTCACCTCAAGTTCGATGAGGTGGTCGAGGTGAACCGCGTTCAGCAGGCCTTCGATCACCGGGTAGCCCTTGACATACACGGAACCGAGCGCCGTGTAGATTGCCGGCCAGGCCGGGCCGACCAGTGCATCGGGGGCGATGCGGCTGGGCTGCAGGGTGGTCGGCAGAGCGGCGCCGGTGGCGGCTTCGTAGTCGAAACCGAGGTTGGCGGAGAGGGTGTAGGTGGAGGTGGCCGTGCCGAATGGACGGTCGGCCGAGGTCTTGCCGTCAAGTTCCGGCATCTCGGTGAGCTTGTCGCCGGTGATGGCGGTGTTGCCGATGCCTGCGGTGGCGGCGAGCATCGCGTAGACGTCAGGGATCAGGCGCTCGCGGTCCACGACCGGCACACGGCCGGGCTCGGTGCCTTCAACGATGAGCGGGATGACGATGTCGCGCACGGCGTGCTTGGAGGTGCCGCCGTCCGGATCGTTGTCCCAGTAGGTGTCGAGGTGGATGTCCAGATCGTACTTGCCGGCCGCGGCGTCGAACGCGCGGATCTCGTAGTACTGGTCGCCCAGGGCGGTGCCGTAGGCCGGGTTGTCGGTGATGTGGCCAACCCAGGAGATGTTCGGGGACTTGCGGATGAAGTCCTCGGCGCTGGCGGCCTCGCCAAGTGCGGCGAAATCGTCGTTCTCAGCGGTATCGGCGGCCTGCTGTTCGTCCTGCACGCGCTTGATGGCGGCGGTTTCGAAGCGGCCGAGGATGTCGGCGATTGGCTCGTCGATGGTGGTGATGCCGGCCACGGAGATCGGGCCGGGGATGGCACGCACGGAATCGGCGGAGTAGCGCTGGTCTTCGGACTGCCAGAGCTGGTCCTGACCCCACCAACGCAGCAGGTCGTTGTCGATGACGGGTACGAACGGCATGGGCTTGGGGTATTCGCGCACGAGCACCGGGAACCAAGCCACGTCGGCCGGGACCACCTTGAGTTCGGCGGTCTGCGGGTAGGCCAGTGCGAGCTTTTCGAGCGCGGGGGCCGGGTCGGCGAGAATGTCGTCGTGGGCCAACAGGCCAGCGGCAGCTGCCTCTTCGGCAGAAACGTCATCAGCGGCGAACAACTTGGAGGTGAATTCGCCGGAGTCCGTGTCGTTCACACGGGCTTCGATGCGCTGCAGCAGGTGCTGGAAGCGGTCGGCGTAAGTCGGGTCGGCCCATGGGAAGGCGAGTTCGGCGAAGCGCTGCGCCCACTCAAGGTAGGTCATGGAGGCCAGGTCGCCGAAGTAGGGCTTGGCGGTCTTGTTCAGGGCTTCGATGATTTCCTTGCGGCGGGAGTCGAGCTCTTCGGGGTGCTTCATGACGCGCACGAGCAGACGGCCGCATTCGGCGGAGTCGTTCTCGAGCTCATAGATGTCAGCGTGCAGGTGGCTCAGGCCGGAGGACATGCCGCCGACGGACTTGCCGGACGGTACCCAATGGGCGGCCTGCGGGGCGAACACGTCGTCGGACTTGGCATCGGCCGGAATACCGGGCGTCTTGACGAGCAGCTGCTTGACTTCGGGGCTGGTGTGAGCCTCCTTGGCGGTCATCGCGGCGGTACCGATAAGCACGCCGTCGACCGGCATGTCGGGCAGGCCGTAGGCGTGGGCCCACTGGCCGGAAATGTAGTCGGCCGCGCGTTCGGGGGTGCCGATGCCGCCGCCGGCGACCAGCACGAGGTTGTCGCAGGCGCGCACTTCGGCGTAGGTGGCGGCAAGCAGGTCATCCAGCGCTTCCCAGCTGTGGTGGCCGCCGGCTTCACCGCCCTCGACCTGAACCATGATGGTGGTGGGGGCCACGGCCTTGGCGATGCGCACGACCTGGCGAATCTGGTCCACGGTGCCGGGCTTGAAGCTCACGTACGGCAGACCGTCCGCCTGCAGCGACTTGATCAGGGCCACGGCTTCGTCCAGCTCGGGGATGCCGGCGGAGACGACCACGCCGTCGATCGGCGCGCCGGATGCGCGCTTCTTGGGCACGATGCGGGAGGAACCGAACTGCAGGTTCCACAGGTAACGGTCCATGAACATCGCGTTGAATTCGACCGTGCGGCCTTCCTCCAGCTCGTCTTCGAGGGCGGCGATGTGGCGATCGAACACTTCGGCGGTCACCTGGCCGCCGCCGGCGAGCTCGGCCCAGTAACCGGCGTTGGCCGCGGCGGCCACGATTTCCGGTTCCACGGTGGTGGGGGTCATGCCGGGCAGCAGTACCGGCGGCTTGCCGGTGAGCTTGGAGAACTTGGTGACCAGCTTGGCGCCGGCCGGGGTGTTGATGACGCGCGGGGCGAATGCCTTCCAGTTCTGGGTGCGCTCAGGCTCGTTTTCCAGCGTGGAGAACGTGGAGCGCTCGGCCAGCGTGGCGGCTTCGACCACGCCGATGCCGGTGCCTTGCACCACGTTGCCGATCAGCTTGCCGAGCGTGTTGCCAGGGCCGAGGTCCACAATCCACAGCTTGGACGGGTCGGCGGCGTCGAACAGCGCCTTGACGCGGGCGTTCCAGTCCACGTGGTTCAGGAGCACTTCCTCAGCGAGTGCACGGGTGCACTTCTGGTCGAAGCCGCATGCACCGGCCCAGGCCACGGTCTGTTCGACGGCGTCGGCCATGAGCGGCGAGTGGAAGGGCAGGGTGACCTCAAGGTATTCGAGGGTCGGGTTGAACACGGTGCCGCCGCGAAGCTTCTGCTCGCGCAGCTTGGCCTGGTGCTTGTGTTCGCGCTCGGCCTCGAGGGCGAAGGCAGACAGGTCTTCCGGGTAGCCGGAGAGCACGTGGTGGTTGTCGGAGTTGGTGACGGCGATGGAGATCGGGCCGCGGGCGTTGTTGACGCGAGCGACCAGCGCCTCGACCTGTTCACGGGTGGCACCCTTGACGGAGAGCATCGGGCTGGCTTCGCCATACTTGGGGTTCAGGCCCAGTTCGCGCACGCGACGGGTACCGGCGGCACCGATCAGGGCGGCCACGGCCAGAATCTCGTCAAGCGTGGTGCTGGCGGCCACGATGGAACCGGCGGCCTCGATGGCGCGGGTCATGTGTACGGCGAGCACGCCCTGGGAGTGGCCGAGCACGGCGAGCGGCTTGGCCTGGGCCACGCTGTAGCCGAGGTGTTCGAGGTCGAGCAGGGCGCCGAGCTGGGTCAATGCCACACCTTCCACGGACGCGGTGGCGTCGGCTGCGGTGCCGAGGCGTGCCGGGTTCGGGACGAAGCCGAACAGGTCGACCGGACGGCCGGTAGTGGCCAGCAGGTCGGCGGTGACCGGGGTGAGCAGTCGGCCGGCTGCGGCGATGTGGCCGCGCAGGGCCTCGTCAAGGCTGGGATCGGTGGTCTGGTCTGCCAAGGCGACCGGCCACGGGGTGGACTGGCCGGCGAAGGCGAGCGCATGGGGCTCGGTGGCCAGGCGATTGAGGAAGAAGGTGGTCATTGCTTTCCTTACTTGTGTT
>JAIJEI010000102.1 GCA_022739095.1 Bifidobacterium sp. | reverse complement strand
GTTTGAGGCATCTGTGCTTTGGATGCGCGCGACGGCAACCAGCGTCTCCAATATATCCGGTCTGATCGTTGTCTGTATGCTTTGGCGCCCTTTTGCCTCGTGAATCGCGGCAAGCAAACTCGTGGTGTGCGGGGTGAGCAACGTCTTACCTGATTCGATGTAGTCAAATGATCTCATACCGCCTCATTTTCTGCATCATACGAACTTTTCTGCATCATATTTTATCAAAATGAGGCAGAAAATGGGCTGATGAGGCAGAAAAGGCGGCAGGATGGCGGCCATCTCGCTTGCCGGTTGCACTATTCTGGGCGCGGTGCTGCTCGGCTGGTTCGCCTGTGCGATGATCGTCTGCTGGATTATTTCCGCTCACCTGAGTATCGACAAGCGCACTGATTCCATCGTTCTGGCTGAAATCACCCGTTTGCGCAACGGTGGTGCCAAGGCGGCCGCACGGTCTTGCAATTCATAACGGCGTCAGTGGCGAAGGCAATATCAGCGCGCTTCTCGCGGATATGATTCATCTCGCAACCTCCGACGAGATTCCTCGCCTGCAGGCGGCTATCATGTCGCATTTCCTATTCGAGTACATTCACCCGTTCTACGACGGCAACGGCAGGACCGGGCGGTATCTCCTGGCCCTTTACCTGAATCATGATCTGACCATGCCTACGGTACTGTCTTTGTCGCGCACCATTGCGGAGAACAAAAACGCCTACTACAAGGCGTTCGTGGAAGCGGAGGCTAAGCTGAACTGCGGAGAGCTCACGCTTTTCGTGAACACCCTCCTCGGGTTCATCCGTGAAGCCCAGGACGAGCTGATTGACGAGCTCGAAATCATGGTTGACCAGCTTGACAAGGGCGAGACGATTTGCGAACAGCTTAGGCAGAAGCACGGTCTGTCTGCGAAAGCGGCCTCGATACTATACGGCGTAATCCAGGAGGAGATGTTCGATTCGACCGAGTCCATATCGCTGGACGACGCCGCCCGCCAAATCGGACTATCCAAGCAAAGTGCGAGAACATACGTGGGGAAGATACTGGATGCGGGTCTCGTCGTTCAGTCCGGGAAACGCCCGCTGAAGATACAGACGTCGGAATCGTTGAAAAGCATCCTCTCGACGGGAGTGAGCGAGGATTAGTAACTTCGTGCCATGGTTGAAGTAATGCCAAGATTCTCAGGCACTACCGGATTTGTTCGTTTTTGAGGGACTGCGACATATTGGACTCCTACTGCAGTATCGTCCATATCGCGCTTCGTAAGAATGGAGATGATTCTCGATTATTCTTCCATCGAACGAGAGCGATATTCGCTGGGCGTGCATGCGAATTCGCGGTCAAACGATCCTCGCATGGTTTGAGAACTGGGGAATCCGGATTCCCGGACGATTTGATTGATTGGCATATCCGTGTTGGTGAGCAAATCGCAGGCCGCCAGCAGACGTACACGCGTTACGTAGTCTTTAAATGTCACTCCAGAATATTTGCTGAATATCCTTGAAAAATGCTCTCGTGAATATCCGAATTTCTGCGACACCTGTGCGGTGGATAGGGGCTCGCGATAATGACGTTGCACGTAGTGGCGTATTCGTCTAATGACTCGTCCATCCTGGAGTATGGTTTCATCCTCGGTGTCTTCTTGGTTCGCTGCAGCCAATGGTTTGGCGCAGTCAAAAACATTGGTAAGCATGGTATAGAACCAGGAATTCGCTTCAAGGAACCGTGTCTGCTTGCCGCTGATCAGTGCCGCAAACATTTGTTCGCAGCATTTCAGCAATTGTTGATGATCTTTTTCGCCAATGTAGTCGTAATCCAGCTGTTGTTGGATTTGGGTAATATACGGATATGACGGTAGCAACTCCGTGGGCGAGATCGTTACGGAAAGCGCCTGCGGTACAGCTGATGGTTGCCGAAGATCCTGAATAAGTTCGATGCTATGCAGGCAGCGTGGAGGAATCAGTACTACATCACCGGCATGATACATCGAACGTTGGGTGCCTTTCATCACTGTGGCCCGACAGCGTCGGACGTATACCACCTCGAAGCCTTCATGCCAATGCAACCTGGCTTTGTCGAATCCCTGATGTGCGATGACCAGGGCAGGGAACTGCGGTGATGTGGTCAATAGTTCCTGATTGGTGCCCTTAACGTACTGCATATCGCCTCCTACCTAGGTCGCTGTTGGTTTGTGCGCCATCAGGACCTTACTGCATCGGCGAACCATGACGTTATCGTCATGGGGTGGGTGATGGCGGTACCGACTACGGCTGCCCAGGCACCCATTTCTATGGCTTTGGCCGCATCGGACGGAGTATGTATCCTACCCTCGCATATCACCGGTACGTGGGGGTGCCGCTCCAGCATTTGAGCGAGGAGCTCGTAATCCGGTCCTTCTGTTTTGGCGCGGGAATCGGTGTATCCAGCCAGCGTGGTGGAGATGATGTCGAATCCTGCATCCACGGCTGCATCGGAGTCTTCGATGCAGCCGCAGTCGGCCATCAGTATTGCGCCCTCGCTTTTGAGTTGCCGCGCGGTCTGCTGCAGAGTTAGACCGTCTGGCCGGGGCCGATCTGTAGCATCGAGTGCCACAATGTCGGCTCCCGCCATAATGCAGGCTCTGGCGTGGCGTAACGTTGGCGTGATGTATACGCCGTTATCGCCTTCCTTCCATATGCCGATGACTGGAACTTTTACTTGGCCTTTGATGGCGCTGATATCGGCAAGACCTTGGCATCGAATGGCGGCAGCGCCGCCGATTTCTACTGATTGAGCGACTTGGGCCATGGTTTCGGGATGCCGCATTGGCTCGCCGGGATATGCTTGACAGCTGACTATCAGTGTGCCGTGGAGCGAATCAATAAGACGTTTCGAATAAGTATCGTTAGTATTCATATTTCTGCTCCTTATTTGATCTGAGGTCGGCGCACAGAGCTGATGTTGCTCCGATGAGAGGGGCTCTGCCGCCGAGTGTTCCTGTCAAAACCGGTGTTCGGGAAAGAATGCCCAAGGTCTGTCTTTGGATGCCTTGTTTCACAGATTTCATCCATAGTTCTCCAGAATGGACTACGGAGCCGGAAAGGATCACGGCATCGGGATCAAGGGCATTGATTAGTCCGCCAAGAACATCGCCGAGACTCGTGCCGGCCAGAGTGATACTGGTTACGGCTTCCGTACTACCTTGACTGGCCAGTTCGGCGATAGTGCGTGCATTGATGTCGGTGGGGAGAGTATTGTGTCCGTTCTGTTGCAGAGCACGTCGATAATTATCGGCAATGCCGGTACCTGAGGCGATTGACTCCACATGGCCCTTACATCCACATGAGCAGGATATACCAATGGCGTCGGGATGCGGCAGATGGCCGATATGGCCACAGGCTCCGTGGACGCCGCGTACCAGTTTCCCGTCGATGATTATCGCGCCTCCGATACCGGTGCCGATGGCGGCGACCAGTAGTGATTGGTATTGTCGTCCGCATCCCCAGTGCGCTTCACCAAGGGCGTGTGCCTGAACATCTCCGATGACGATGGCAGGCACGTTGAACGTTGCCGATAATTCGGCTTGCAGTTGAATACCGGCCCAACCGGGAATCAACGAAGTGGCTGATACCACCGAACCGTTGCCGTCAATGACTCCTGCGCTCGCTACACCGATCCCCAATAGTGGGAAAGGAATCTCACCATCGTCCAGACACTGGCGAATGGCTTGAACGACGCGTTGCAATACGGAGGTGCCGCCGAGACGTGCTTTCGTCGGTATGACGTACCGTCGAATCAACGCTGGCATGTCCCGCGGTCTTCCTTGTTCGTCGAGGTCTACGCACATGAGACCAGCGGCGATTTTGGTGCCGCCGATGTCCACGGATATCACCGTATGCTGATGGATTATGCTTGCAAAACTCATAGGCATCTCCGTTGGTGTGATTAAGCGGTATGGGCGACTGCACTGCGTCAGTTCGCCTCCGCTTTTATTGTTATCAGGCTTCCTCCGAGTACGACAACGACGCCTTGAACCATCGGTCACAAAATCATTCATTTGTATCACGCCCATAGCCCTGTTGCCAATGACCGGCAAATGCTCACTCAATACGATAGGGGCTTACTGGTGGGCGACGAGGTCCATCATCGGGCAAAGGAGAATATCATGAGCCAACAGACTCAGTCTCAAATCGATGGCAAGCTTAAAGGCAAGTTAATTGCCGTCTGTACGATCGGAGCCGTGGGTGGCTTCCTGTTCGGATACGATACGTCGGTCATCAACGGCGCCGTGACCGCAATCGCCAGTCCGGATTCCGGTTTTGCACTCAGCAGTACCATGAGCGGATTCTCGGTCTCCAGCGCATTGCTGGGATGTGTGTTCGGCGCATGGTTCGCCGGCGTGGTCGCCGATCGTATGGGACGAATTCGTGTACTGGAACTTGCCGCCATATTGTTTGTGGCAGCTTCTTTGGTGACAGGTCTGACGACGAATTTCACCATATTTATCATCTTCCGTATCGTCGGAGGCCTTGGTGTCGGATTCACCTCGGCAATCGGCCCCGCTTACATTTCGGAGATTTCTCCAGCAGCAAGACGTGGCTTCTTCACCAGCTTCCAGCAGATGGCCATCGCATTGGGCATCATCGCATCGCTGGTCGTCAACGATATCTATGTCGTGGCATCCGGTGGCGCTGAAATGCCATTCTGGATGGGGATAGACGCATGGCGTTGGATGCTAGTGACAACAGCCCTGCCTGGCGTTATCATGTTCTTCCTATGCTTCGCTTTGCCAGAGACTCCTCGTTATCTGGTTATGAAGGGCGAGATTGCAAAGGCCAAGACCATTCTGATTGACGTCATCGGTGACAACAATGCAGATGTGACCATCGCCAAAATCCAGAAGTCGTTCCAGAGCGAGGAGAACGAGAAGAAGGTTTCCTTCAGGGAACTGCGCGGTAAGACGTTCGGTCTCAAGGGCGTGGTCTGGATTTCCATCATCTTCGTTCTGCTGGCTCAGGCCAACGGGCAGAATATCATCATGCTGTACGATTCCAGCCTTTGGAACATGCTGGGCTTCAGCGAGCAGGCGTCGCTGACCATTGCTGTTGTACGTGCGACGCTCGCTGCCGTTGCCACGGTGGTAGGTATGGTGCTTATCGATCGAGTCGGTCGCCGTAATCTTATGAAATACGGAACTTTGCTGATGACGGTATTCCTGGGCATCACGGCCATTGGCTTTGGCCAAGGACAGTTGAGTGCTGACGGTACTCTGAGCCTGTCGATTACGTGGACGTGGATTTCCATCGTATGCACCTACGCGTTCTTCCTGGTTTGCTGTGCCACTACGAACGTCACCGTCTGGGTCATCATCAGCGAAATTTTCCCGAATCGTATCCGTGCCAAGGGGGAGGCCGTGGCGACTGCCGCGAACTGGATGTTCAACTTCCTTATCACTACGATTTATCCTCCTATGCGTGATGGTATCGGTCTTGGATGGACGTACGGCTTCTACACGCTGATGGCATTGCTGGGCTTCTTCTTTGTCGTCAAGTTCCTGCCGGAAACCAACGGTGTGGAGCTTGAGGATATGAAGGCTGAGCTGAAGTGAGGTGGGGAATGATGCGTTATCAAGACGACGATGCAATGACGTTCTCTGTCAACGGAGTTCCTTTCACGTTGAATGATATTTACGCTACGAATGGAACTTGTGTTTTGACGCCGCTACAGGAACGGTTGGCCCGAACATGGACTTACCTTGACGAGGATCTTCCCGATACCGCAGACATACCCGATGATGATGAGTATCGAGTCTTTATCGATTATGTGCGGCAGCATCGGGCAAGCTACGCGTTCAGTGACGTACGCCGACTGGACTTCCGCAGTGCGTTGCCTGATACCGTGATGAAATTTCCGGATATCGACTATATGACCGATGGCGGGCGTGCTCATAAGTTGGATATTTTCCTGCCGAAGGACGCATACTTGCGCGGCGACGGTGATATTCCGGTTATTTTCAACATTCACGGTGGCGCGTTCTTCTATTCATTCAAGGAAATTCAGAATGCGTATGCCGCTCAGCTTGCCAGCCGAGGATTTGCCGTGGTGTGCCCCAACTATACGTTGGCACCCGGGGGCGATTTCCTCGATATGTTGACTGATGTGTCGACGGCCTTGCGATGGCTAGTAAGCAATGGTGATGGGTGGCAGCTGTCGGCTGAGCAACTGTTCCTGGTCAGCGATTCTGCCGGCGCATTGCTGGGAACGTTCCTGTTGGCGTGTGAGACCAATGAGGAGCTGTCCTCTCTTCTGGGGATTGATAGTAATCATGTGCGGTTCCAATCAGTCGGTTTCACCTCCGGCATGCTGGTGTATGACCATCTGTTCGATGCGTTCTACCCGGATTCCGGCGAGCTGTTCGAGAAGCTGCGGCCAGCGTTCCGAACATTGATATCACGATTGGAGGGAACACCATATGAGCGTACTGAATCGTTGATGCGAGCAATCGCATATCCGCCGGTATGGCTTTCCACCAGTACCGATGATTTTCTGGAAAACGATGCGCTGTACGCAACGATGCTACTGCGCTCGATGAACTGCGATCATGAACTGCATGATCTGCGGTCTGTCAACGGCAAGCGTATTCCTCATGACTATCCCTTGATGACGTGGGATTCCGGCAGCGGAGAACTCAATGACGCAATGATGGCGTTCTTCCGCGAGCATCTATCACCGCGCACATCGCTTACGGCGAGTGTGTAGATGACATTGCCGCCGCAATCGCGAAAAGACGATGACTGCGGCGGCATCCTCAACATCACTCCAACAGAAAGCATGACCCACGGCACCACGCGTCAGGCGCTCAGTCTCATCACCAATCCCATCGTCACCATCGTGCTTTTTGCGCTCGCCGTGTTCGCCTGCTGGCGGTAGCCTACACTGAGAAACCATGAGCAAGCACCACCATCGCGACCGTAGCTGGGCCCCGGC
>JAIJEI010000101.1 GCA_022739095.1 Bifidobacterium sp. | reverse complement strand
TAGACTCTTCCTTGGCCTATCAGGCCGGTGGCCGCGAACTCACGCCAGAAGAGATTCGATCCTTAAGCATGTGGGCCACCAACAACCTGCTGCCCGACCGCACATATCTGCTGGACATGGATCCGGCACTCTCCCACAACCGTCTTGAACATGCCGAAGATCGCATGGAGTCGGCCGGCAGCGACTTCCAGTCCCGCACCCGTCAGGCGTTCCTCGACTTGGCCGCGGCCGAGCCGAATCGTTTCCACGTGATCGATGCCAGCCAGTCCATCGAACAGGTGCGGTCCGCCATCGAAGCGGACATTCGGACACTGCTGCGGGACAATGTTGCAGATGTGGATACGGTGATGGCGCGATCCGGGGCGTCTACAGGAGCCGTGACGATGGGCGGTGTCCGATGAGCGTATGGGATTCACTAGTCGGCCAGCAGCCGGTAATCGACATGCTCAGCCGCATCGCGCAGGGCGACCCGGGGCAGATCACCCAGTCGTGGCTGATTTGCGGGCCTCCCGGCTCCGGCCGTTCCAATATGGCCCGAGCATTCGCGGCGGCGCTGGAAAGTCCCGACCACGGCATGAACGATGAGCCCACGCGCGTCACCCAACAGGTGCTCGCCGGCACGCATCCGGATGTCACGGTGCTGACCACGAACAAGGTGACCATCGGCATAGACCAGGTGCGCGAGATCATCACCACCTCCGAGCAGATGCCCGCCACCGCGCCGTGGCGCATCATCATCATCGAAGACGTGGACCGTATGCTGGAGCGCACCACCAATGTGCTGCTGAAGGAGATCGAGGAGCCGGCCGAACATTGCATCTGGCTGCTGTGTGCGCCGAGCGCCCAGGACGTGCTGCCCACTATCCGCTCGCGCACGCGTATTGTGAATCTCGCCGTGCCCTCCACTCAGGCGGTGGCTGGATTCCTGACTTCCACCACCAGCGTTGAACCAAAAGTGGCCCAGCGCGCAGCCCGGCTGTCTGAAGGACACATCGGCATCGCCAAGTTGTACGCCACTGACGAGCAGGTGATGACGGATCGCGACGAATTGGTGGTGGGCGTACTGAACCTCGCTCGCGCCTCGGACGCGGTGCTGCTGGCTGGCAATCTCATAGACAACGCCAAGGCCCAGGCCGAGACGGACGCAAGCCGGGTCGCAGCCGATCAAGAGGCGGAATTCCGCCGTATCAATGGCCTTGAGCCGGGGGAGAGGATTCCGCCGAAGCTGCGCGGCGCGTTCAATCAGATCGCTAAGAAGGACGATCTCAAGCGGCTGACCACACGTCGCACGCGCGATGTGCTGGACCGCGCGCTCAATTCCATCGCCTCCATTTACCGTGACGTGGCGGTATTGCAGAACAACGCGGAAGATTCGGTCGGGCTTATCAACCTGGAGAATCGGTCGGCCATCACCGAGCTATCGGTACGACTGAACCGTGCCGGGGCAGTGGCCCGTCTGGACGAAGTGGCGCACGCCCGCAAGCGGCTCGCCGGCAATGGCAACCCGCTGCTGGTGTTTGAATCGCTGTTCTGCGCGCTGATTCCGTAAGGTTCTTCCCGCCGCCCGATTTATTCGGCGTCCTGCGAGTCCGGAGCAATCAGGCGCGAAGGCAAGTTGACATGCATTGGGGTGCTGGATTGATCGGCAAGCAGCCGCAGTAGCTCGTCGGCAATCTGTTGCAGGCCGGGCTGAACCGGCTCGGAGTCAGGCGTGAACGTAGTGTGCTGCAACCCTCCGATTTGCACGGCGGGAATCTCCTGCGCATATTGCGCCAGCACGTCGCCCAGATCAATGCCAGGCAGTGATACGACAATCAGCCCATCCACATGGCGCGCGGCCATCAACACGATGCGTTCCTTCTGCACTTCCGGCGTCCGTCCGACACTCAGCGCCAGCTGCCGGCCGCTTCTGTTGACTAGCGGCTCAAGCGTGTCGATAAGCCGTGCGCTGAACGGATCCTGAACGCTCGGCACAATCAGGCCAATGGTTCTCGTCACGGTGGAACGCAGCGCGCTGGCCGCAAAATTCACCGAATAGTTGAGGCTGCGGGCCGCGGCTCGCACGCGGTGGGCGATATCGTCGTCTTTGGTGCGTTTGCCGGAAAGCACGCGGGACACCGTGGCCGTGGAAACATTCGCGATGGCGGCAACATTGACGATTGAGGCGGATGATGATTCCGCTGGCTCGTTCGCGGTCATGTGTGCCTCCTCTCCCAGGTCAGTGTGCCGGCTTGATGAAATTACCGGCAATCACTATAGAACAAAAGACGGCCGCCCGGACAGGCGGGGCGGCCGTTTGGCAAGTGAGAGAAGTTTCGCCCGTTTACTCGGAGGCGAGCAGGGTCTCGGTCAGGGAGTCGGCAACGGTCTCGGCGTTGCCTCTCTCAACGGTGATCTGCACGGTGTCGCCCTGCTGAACGCCCAGTCCCATGATGGACAGAATCGAGCCGGCGGGGACGGCCGCGCCGCCTTCCTTGGCGATGGTGACGTTGCAGCCGGAGGCCGCCACGGCCTGAGCAAACTGTGCTGCAGGACGAGCGTGAATGCCGACGGGATCAGTGATGGTGATGTTGCGGGTAACCATAAGGACACTCCTTTGCGTCTGACTGAAATGGAAGTCATGCGGCCAATTGCGGCAGCTGCTTGATATCGAGTATACCGAGACGTAGAATAAAATTCAGAAAACGATTACCGTTGGCGTGTTGCAGATAATAAACCACCATAATAGGGGAACTAACAAGAGGCTTGCCGGCAATGGCTGCGGCTGCGTACTCCGAAGTAGGCATCGAGGCCACTGCTCCAAAGAACTACTACCCTACGGACAAAGGAGAACGATTATGGAAATCAAGGGTGTTGGCATTGGCCGCGGCGTGGCGGTCGGCTCGGTTATTCGTATGGCGGCCCCGCTGCCGGAACCGTCCGACGCGCCCCGTGCCGATACCGTGCCGGCGCAGAAAGAGATCGACCGCGTCACTAAGTCGCTGGCCGTGGTGAATGCCGACCTGAGCCGTCGTGCCGAAGAAGCGGCTAACGGCGACGAAGGCGCCAAGCAGGCCGCCCCGATTCTGCAGGCCATCTCCATGTTCGCGCCCGACCCCTCGCTGGCGGCCAGCATCACCTCGCTGATCAACGGCGGCAAAACCGCAGAGCGCGCCGTGCTGGAAGGCTTCGCCGCAGTTGAGGATATGTTCCGCGCCATCGGCGGATACCAGGCCGAGCGTGCCGCCGATCTGCACGATGTAGGCCAGCGCGTGATCGCCGACCTGATGGGCGTGCCCGCCCCCGGCATCCCGGAAAGCGAGACCCCGTTCGTGCTGGTGGCCGAGGATCTTTCCCCCGCGGACACCGCCGCAATCGACCTGAACAAGGTGCTGGCCATCGTCACTTCGCAGGGCGGTCCCACCTCGCACACCGCCATTCTGGCCCGCGCTCGCGGCATCGTGGCCGTGGTCTCCGCCGCCGAAGCCGAGAACCTGACCAATGGTGAGCAGGTCATCGTCAACGCCGCCAAGGGCGTGGTGGTTGCCAACCCGACCGCTGCTGAGGTCGAGGATGCCGAGGCCGCCAAGGCTCACGCCGCCAAGGCCAAGGAGCTGCGCGGCAAGCCGGGCGCCACCAAGGACGGCCACCACATTCCGCTGCTCGCCAATGTGGGCAAGCCCGCTGATGCCGACCCGGCCTTGGAGTATGGCGCCGAAGGCGTGGGCCTGTTCCGCTCCGAGTTCCTGTTTATCGGTAACTCCGAGCCGCCGAGCGTGGAAGAGCAGACCAAGGCCTACGCCGAGCTGCTGAGCCGCTTCCCTGGCAAGAAGGTCGTGATCCGTATGCTGGACGCCGGCGCAGATAAACCGCTGCCGTTCCTCACCCCGGAAGACGAGCCGAACCCCGCCCTCGGCCTGCGTGGTCTGCGCACGCTGAAGGCTCACATGAACGTGCTCGAAGGGCAGCTCAAGGCGCTCGCCGCCGCCGATGCCCAGACCGAGGCCGACCTGTGGGTCATGGCCCCGATGGTCGCTGACGAGCATGAGGCCGATTACTTCGTCAAGCTCGGCAAGTCCTTCGGACTGAAGAAGGTCGGTGTGATGGCCGAAGTGCCGTCCATCGCGCTTATGGCAGACAAGGTGGCCGAGGTGGCCGACTTCGTTTCTATCGGCACCAACGATCTGACCCAGTACACGCTGGCCGCCGACCGTACGCTCGGCTCGGTCGCCAACTACCAGACCGCATGGCACCCGGCGGTGCTGCGCGCCATCAAGCTCATCGCCGACGCCGGCAACGCGCACGGCATGCCGGTGGGCGTGTGCGGTGAGGCTGCCGCCGATCCGGATTTGGCCGTGGTGCTCGCGGGCATCGGCGTCAACTCGCTGTCCATGACCCCGGTGGCTCTGGACGACGTGCGCGCCGAGCTCGCCAACTGGACGCTGGAGGAAGCGCAGGAGAAGGCCGCCAAGGCCCTCAATGGCGACTTCTACACTCCGGCTGAGTGACCGTGGCCGAGCAATCGGCTAAATAATCGGGAAATGCCTTGTTGATTGCTGGTGTGAGCATGGTGGTGTATCGTCGCCGTCAGGCGTGACACCGGCCTATGCAGGCTAGATAATTGAGGGCTTCCCTTCCGCCGAGGGGAGGCCCTCAGTCGTGTTTGGCTATCACCATGTATTGTGATGGCGTTTTGAGTTGCCGCAGAAATCTGCAACATGGCTCGCGATACACTGGTGGGTATGAAGATTTCCGCCGATTTCACCGTCATTCCGGACGATTTCGCCAAGGCCGCAGCCCCCGAATATTTCAATGGTGGCGTGCCTGTGGTCTCCTTCCCGTTCTACATCGATGATGTGAACCCCGAAGCCCGTTACCTGCACTGGGAGTTCGTGGATCCGGATTCGATTCCGGTCTGCGGTTTCGAGTGGATTCACTGGTCCGTGGCCAACCTGCCCATCGACGCGCTGATGTACGACTTCAATGATTCGCATGCGCTGGCCATTCCGCCGGACTTCTCCCGCCAGCTGCCAGCCATGATTCCGGAGACCGTGCAGGGGCGCAACTCCTCGGCCTCCAAGTTCCTGGGTCGCAGCACTGACCCGTCGGTGATTATGCGGTACAACGGACCGCAGCCGCCGGACAAGGATCACGAGTATTACCTGCAGGTGTGGGCCACCAAGAAGCCGCTTCCCGGATTGAATCAGGGCTTCTGGCTCAACGAGCTGCTGCACGCGCTGCGCAACAGCGGCGAAGCGCCCGATACCGACGGCATCTTCCTGACCGGTAAGGCGTGAGCCGCATGAGCCCCCGCAGGCGAGGGCTGTCAGCATAGCTGACTGGGGGTGGCTCAGCACAAAACCACCCTCAGTCCGACTTCGTCGTCCAGCTCCCGCCAGCGGGAGCGTGACCACAACAAAGAAAGGACACCATCGAACTATGGCCTGCACCACGATTCTGGTAGGCAAAGACGCGAGCTACGACGGCTCGACCATCATCGCCCGTAATGAGGATTCCGCAAACGGCGAGTTCAATCCCAAGCGATTCATCGTCGTCAAACCAAGCGAGCAGCCGCGTGAGTATAAGTCGGTGATCTCTCACCTGACTATCACCCTGCCGGACAATCCGCTGCAATATACCGCAGTGCCGAACGCGGACCTGAAGGAAGGCATCTGGGGCGAGGCCGGTGTCAACGAGGCGAACGTGACGATGAGCGCTACCGAAACCCTGACCACCAACGAGCGCGTGCTCGGCGCGGATCCGTTCGTGGAATACGTGCCGGCCAAGGGCAACGAGCCTGAGGTTCCCGGCGGCATCGGCGAAGAGGACTTCCTGACCATCGTGCTGCCGTACATCAAGACCGCGCGTGAGGGCGTCCAGCGACTCGGCGCGCTGCTTGAGGAATTCGGCACCTACGAGATGAACGGCGTCGCCTTCTCCGACTCCAACGAAATCTGGTGGCTGGAGACCGTGGGCGGCCATCATTGGATCGCCAAGCGTGTGCCGGACGAGGCCTACGTGACCATGCCGAACCAGCTCGGTATTGACGAATTCGACCTCGAGGACGCTTTGGGCGAGCAGAACGAGCACATGTGCTCCGCCGACTTGGCCGAATTCATCGAGACCAACCATCTCGACCTCGCCGTGGAGAACACCACGCCGTTCAACCCGCGCGACGCCTTCGGCTCCCATTCCGACTCCGACCACGTGTACAACACCCCGCGCGCCTGGTACATGCAGCGCTTCCTCAACCCGTACGACGAGGTGTGGGACGGCCCGGACGCCGACCACAAGCCCACCTCCGACGACATCCCGTGGGCCCGCCAGCCCGAGCGCAAGGTGACCATCGAAGACGTCAAGTACGTGCTGAGCTCCCACTACCAGGGCACCCCGTTCGACCCATACGGCCAGCTGGGTGATGAGCGCACCCGCCACATGTACCGCACGATCGGCATCAACCGCCAGAGCCAGCTCGCGGTGATGCAGATCCGCCCGTACCGCCCGCAGGCCTCCCGCGCCATCCAGTGGATGGCATACGGCTCCAACCCGTTCAACACGCTGGTGCCGTTCTTCCCGAACGTGGACACCACGCCCGCCTACCTCGAGGACACCACCACTCGCGTGACGTCCGAGAACTTCTACTGGGCCAACCGCATCATCGCCGCCCTGTGCGATGGCGCCTTCCGCTCCACGTCCAACGCCGTCGAACGCTACCAGGAGAAGACCGGTGCGATGGGCCACCGCTTGGTCGCCGCCACCGACGAGCAGATCGCTCGTCTGGGCTTGACGGCCGCCGAGGAAGCCGCGCAGTCCGCCGCGGAGGAGGAGTTCGAGGCCGACAACGTGGACGGTGACGGGCAGCCGATGGAGCCGGATGAGATCATCGCCGCACTGCGCAACCCCGAGGTGCGCGAGATTCTCGCCGCCGCCAACCAGACCATGGCCGACCAGCTCAAGGAGGAAACCGAAAAGCTGCTTGACTCCGTGCTGTACACTCGCAGCATGGAAATGAAGAACGGCTTCCACATGTCCGACTTTTAGTCCGTATTGAGCTCCCCTCCCTGAGGGGA
>JAIJEI010000100.1 GCA_022739095.1 Bifidobacterium sp. | reverse complement strand
CGAGAAAATCGCCTCTTTGGTGCGATCCGTGGTAGGCCGGGTACCCGTTTTCGGCGTAGCAAGCGCCACGCCCTTGAATCGTCCAGAAATTACACGCATAGCTTTCACTGTACAGGCTCATCTACGCATACCAATCATGAACAACAATGGGATGCTCGAAGCACACCAATGATATAGTGCACTTCGAGTACCCCTTGCTCGGATGCTCTGGGCGGCCTGCGCAATGATCTAATGCGGGCCGCCTTTTATGTCAATGTCGATGTATGCCTGCGCTGGTCCGTGCTATAGCATCACCTTCCTTACTCCATACTTATGCGGCACTTATGCTGCAACGGTGCTTGCCACGCCGCATGCGCCGACCGGCACGGGACGATCATCACCGTCCGGGCCAAGGTGCAACAACGACGCACGCGGAATTGAGGACACACCTCCGGCAAGCGGATGAGCCAGCGGGGACGCAACCGGCGCAGAAAGCGAAGGAACACCCGACGAAGCGACTACAGAAGCTCCGGAAGCCGAAGCCACTGGCGTCGCGACCGGAGCAAGCACCGGCTGAGACGCCGTATCCGCGCGATGCCTGCCGCCCCTGACTTTGCCGATCGCTGCATCTGCCGCTGAAGGTCTCACCGCCCCAGCTCCGGCAGTCGACGCAGCTGCAGCCACACCAGCTAGACCAACCGGCACTCCTGCCGGTGCCGTGGCGGAACGCGAACGGGCACGGGAACGGAAGTGGGCACGGGCTCGCGCACCAGCCAACACATCGTCATCCAGCTCGCCGGTCTGCCGAGCCACAATCGTGGCACAAGTAACGGCCGCAGACACATTGGCCATGGTGCTGGGCATGCCGACGATATTGCTCACCGGCACCAATGGCACCAGCAGTTGCACCGGCAAGCCAACGGCGGTAAACACCGTAGTAGCGGTGACGATGGCGGTTCCCGGCACGCCTGCCGTACCGATCGAAGCAAACAATCCGATCACGGCAAGCGCCACATACTCCCCTGGTCCGTAATCGAGTCCAAGAGCGTTGATGGTGAACACGGCGGACAGCATCGGCCACACGCCGGCACATCCCGGCATACCAATGGTGGTGCCAATGGGCGTGGTGAAGTTCGCGATGTCAGCCCCTACACCGATGGTGCCGATCTGGCGAATGCTCAACGGCAGCGTGGCAACACTGGATTGTGTAGTGAATGCAGTGGTCTGCGCAGGCAACACGGCTTTGAAGAACGTCAGCGCCGGTACCTTGGCCACCAGTTTCACCAGCGCGCCATTCACCAGGAACGCCTGAACAAGGTTCAGTGCAAAGCCCAACAGCAGTATGCCGAGCAACGAAAGCAACGCATCGGCTTTGGAGGTGGTTGCAGCAGTGGAGGTAGCGCCAAGCACCACCACCGCGTACGGCGTCAGTTCCACTACGTAACCGACTGCTTTGTAAATCACGTCCTTGGTCTGCTCGAAGAACCTCGTGATAACATCCACGCTCTTCTGCTTGCTGACCGACACAATCGCAATTGCCAATACCGATGCAGTGATGATAATCGGCACCACGCGGTTACCGGACAAGTCGCCGATGATGTTCTTCGGGAAGAAGTTGAGCACCACCTGATCGAACGGCGCAGTCTGCGAGGTCAGGAAGCCGGCCGTGGACTTGTCATTGACCAGCGTAACGCCGGAACCGATGTGCAGCGGGATCGCCACTGACAAGGTCAGCACGATGGCGATGAGATTGGTGAGCAACAGCCAACCGACCGAGCGCAATCCGATGCTGCGCAGTCTATGCAGGCTACCCACATACGTGATGCTGGAAATGATGGACACGAAAATCAGCGGTGCCACCAAGGCGGTAATGAGATTGATGTAGATGTTTCCCAGCAGATTCAGTGAATCGACATTCCCGTTGAACGCCAGACTCAGCGCGATGCCCAGTATCAACGCAAGGATGGTCAGTACGCTGAAATTGAGTTTGAATACCGCACGCAGCAGGGCGATCAGGGCAAACAACACGATGGTTGCCGCCCAGACCGTCACTGCGGTGGGATCGATGTTAGACAGCACTCCCATAAATCAATCCTTGAATTCGATGCCGTGCTCAGTGCTTGGCAGAACCTGAAGCATGCTGGGCATACACGCGGCGGCGAGCGGCTGCACCCGTCACGCCGACCAGCAGCAATACCAGCGTGGCCACGGTGGCCGGGACGATGGCGGAACCGGTGTTCGACAGGGACTTGACACCAGCAGCGTTCTTGGATGCGCCGTTCTTGGTACCAGTGGTGTTGGTTTTACCAGTATTGGTGCCCTTGTTGGCACCATTGTTGGTGTTGTTCCCGGTGTTCCCGTTGTTGCCGATGTTCCCGCCAGCCAGACCCTTCTGCGCGTTGGCGATGGCCGTAATGGCACCGTCCGTGGCATCAATGGTGGCCGTCTTGTTGGAGACCGTCTTCTGCGCGTTGGCGATGGCGGTGTTGAACGCATCGACGTTGGCTTGGGCGTAGCCGTCCAGCGGCACGCTCTTGGCGGCATCAATGGTGCCGCGCAGGCTGGTCAGCGAGTAGAAGTGGTCGAGCTGGGCGATGTAGGCGTCACGATCATTGGTCACGGTACGGCCGAAGTTGTGGGCGGCGTTCAGATCGTCACCTGTAATGGAGTAACCGCCAGGAATGATTTGGCTGTCGTCGTAAGTCGTGCCTGCCCAAGCCAGCATGTATTCACGGGCCGTGGGCTGAGGCTTAGTGTCCACGTTGTTCCTCGCGCCATGATAATCCACCACTTCGTCAGTAATCGGACCGGCCGGCTGATCGGTACCTGCAAGTTGTGCTGTATTGTCCCTGTTGTAATGCAACAGCAACGGCACCTGCAGACGGGTTGCACCAGTTCCGGTCGAGTCAATCACACCGTGGCTGCCATCTTCAGTGACGAGGTTCGGCAGATAGGTGTTCACAAGGTGCGTATACAAATCGGCCAGCGGATGATCTCCCGTAGCACTCTTGCTGTAGTTATCACGAATATGGAACGGTGAATTCTTGCCGGAAGTATTATCAAGAATGGTGTCGAAGGTGTAGACGTGGTCAACGCCATACTTGGAGGCCCCCTGATTCACATAACGAATGGTCGCGTACGTATTGCCGCACCATGTGGCACCAAAGAAGATATAGTGGTTGCCTTCAGACTGGAGGATCTTCTCAAGCTCGCCATAAGTGACGGAAACCAACTTGACATCCTTCTGTTCGCCGGATTTGAACACGCTCGCCTGTCCCTGCGAATTATGGGTCAGATAATAGTCAACATAAAAATCACCATTCGTACGCACGGCAGCGTTGTTGGCAATCGCAGACAACGCAGTGCCCACCGTAGCTTCATTGGCAACGCTGTCGGCACCGGCGGCAACGCTCAGTACTTTGTCTCCAGAAGCATCCTTGTTGTAGGTGAACAACGTAGGCAGATCCACCACCTGAGAGGCGTCTTTGCTTTGGAGATCCTTCAGGCCGAAATCATCGACGGTCTGCTGGAAACGCTTGGCGAACGACGCGACCTTGTTGTTCTTGTCGTTGATGTTCACCAGCGTGGAGTCACCGGCGTTATCCAGATGCGGATCGAAGTTATACACCTTGGTGATGCCCTTGGCCTGTGCCACCTTGTTGATCACCGGCAATGCCTTGGTCACGTTGGCGTCCCACGTGCCACCAATCAGGATGGCGTAATTGCCCGATCCGTTCTTGAGGATATCCTCCAAACGTTCCAGCGTGATGTTCTCAAACACATGGCCGGCCGGTAGATTGGTCACATCCGAATAGTAGTCAAACGGCGTATCCTCCTGGTTTGCGCCATTGACAGCAGTACCGTTGCCCGCCTCGACAGCATTGGCGCTGGACGGCAACGCCAGTCCGGTCAGGCCGAGCGTTGCGGCTGCCACCCAGGCAATGGCCTTGCCTGCCCAGCGGCCCCGTTTAGCGCCGTTCTCGTTTGCGATGTTGTTCATTATTGTTCCCTCCTCTGAATTACTGCTTATTGCCGGTGTTGTCGGCAGACTGACCGTCAAGATTGAAATCGAATACTGCAGTGGGTTGCTGGTCCGCATCGAAGTCACCACCGTCATCAGCCACATTCCCGGCATCGCTCACGGCGAGCGCGTGCTTACGGCGCTGCTGAACAATCGCCGAAGCAACCACGGTGCCAACCACTGCTGCGGCAATCACCACGATGGCAAGTACGCGCACCACAGGATTGGTGGGTTCGGGCTTGTCGATTACCGGGTTTGCGCTGGTGTCGGCCTCGGTATCTGAGGCGGCAGAAGCCTTGTTGCTCTTGGACTTCTTAATCTTGGCTTCGTCCTTGCTCGCACTGGTGTCGGAGGTCTTCTTATCGGTTGTTGAGTTCTTGTCAGCGCTATGCGAGGCACCCTTGTCTTCCGATTTTCCGGCTTCGGTCTGCTGACCGGCATCGGTGTTCACGGCCGTATCGTTGGAACCACTGGTTTCCTGGTAAGCGGCACCGCCGTTCTGTTGCGTGGCCTGGGGTGCGGCTTGCTGCTGAGCGGGTGCCTGTTGCTGTGACGGCTGCTGGGCGGGTGCCTGTTGTTGAGCCGGCTGCTGGGCAGGTGCCTGCTGTTGCGCCGGCTGCTGAGTCTGCTGCTGTTCCTTCCGTGCAGCCTGCTGCGCCTTGTAATTGGCGCAATAGCTGTCGAAACTGGCTTTCTGCGCTGATACATCGATGCCGCCGCCGGGGTTGGAATCGTATGCAGAACCACCGCTGGAGCAGCAAGCTACCGGATTATAGTTGGCCGAACAGAGGTCGCATACGTCGCCGACAGCGTATGCGGTGCCCAGCGCGAACTGCAATCCTGCCACCGCCAAAGCACTCACCGCGGCCGAGCTGAGGACTATGCGCAACGCCTTGCCTCGTTTGGTCAGCGGCGCACGCTGTGAGTGTTGTGATGAGGTTGACATGAGTTTCCCTTCTTTTTTCGATGATGAAAGTGACTATGAATGACGAGGCGCGCGGCTACAGGGGCGCAAACAGGTATGGCTTCGCCCAACTCCATGCATGACGACGCAAGAAGCCAACGAATCGATACCGTCGACCTATGTTGCGGAAGACGCATACAGCTGCGCCTTCACGCGATTGCGGCAATCACATTGTGGTTGGAGACATGGGCGATATGTGCGTTGTCTGAATACAAAAGGCAACGCACCACACCAATAGCAGCGGCTACCGTAGCCGCATAGGCATCAATGACACCGATAACGAAACAACAGATAGAACGGCAGACGCACGCGATACCCCCGGCGAACGTCGACTCTGTGACTGCACCAGAATATTCATGATGCGACTCTCCTTGCTCGGTTCAAGCATCTGACCAGGATGCCCGCTCCGCCAAGCATCCCCCTGATGCCGTTGAGCGGAACTTTTCACATCGGCGGCTGCGGTGTCGCGATTCTCAGGAACCTTATCGCAATCGCTCTGTGAACGTTAGCCACATCTTAGAACGGCATTGACGGCAACAAGGCCCGTTTGTTATATGGACTTCTTATGACCGCATATCGCAGGTACCTTGGCACTGTGTTTTCCCTCAAGTTTTCGCACATATTCGGGGATTCGGCGGACAGGCACTCAGACATTCGACACCGACGTCAAGCGCTTTCCCCGCACCCGGGCCCCCACACCAGCGACCACCAGCAACAGTGCATTGCCGGCAATCAGCAACGTATTCATGGTGTACAACAGCCATGCAATAACCAATACATCGACCACAATCGCCGCGACACAGCCGACGCGCGGGAGCATTCGATCTCGTGCCAATGATCGGTATGCCCCGGCGGCAAGCGCAAGCTGCAACACCAGCATCAGAATCGTGACACTAGACGACACCGTTGTGGTAGACACTCCCACAATGAGCGGGACCACCCCCGCCACCAATATCACTGCCAGCAATCGCACGGGCGTACCGGTACGCTGCGACAGGCCAGACAATTCGCGCGGCAGCCAACCATCCTGACATGCCGCATGCAGCGGGTATACCATCCAGCCAATAGCTGCATTCAGTGTGGTGAGCAGGGCCAGCGCCGACCCACCAACGGTGAACGCTCGCATCACATTGCCAGGCACGGCAATGCGCGCGCTCACTGATATGTCTTGATTCGCCACGCGCGCTATGGGAAGCACCCCGGCATCCACCACGCACAGCAGCACATACGCCAGCGCCACCACGAGCAAAGACACAATCATCGCGCGCGGCACCGTACGCCTCGGTGCACGGGCAGCCGCAGCATAGTTCGACACCAATGCCACACCGTTCATCATGAACGTCATGTACAGACACGCGAACACGAATACCGTAGGCGAACCGATAATCACATCCTGCGTGAGATACCGTGCCTGCACATGCGGTATCAAGGCCCCTGCATAGAGACCGAACACCACGGCCAACAGCAGTATCAGCAATACTTGTACCGCCGACGCTGCCCGCGCACCCCATGCATGGAGCGCCACGAATACCGCAATAATCAGTATCGCCACGCCACGTGCCACCAACGGCGGCACCGGCAGGAGTTGGGCCGCCGACAGCGCATAAGCCGCTATGTCAAATACGAGAAAACACAAGAGATACGCGCCTACTCCGCCCACATATCGCCCCACGGTATCGCGCAACTGCTGATATTGGCCACCGGGGCACTCACCTGAGCTGTTGAGCAAGAGCTGCGGAACAAGTGCGATGACGGAGAATCCCAAGCCGACCAACGCCGCGATCCATAATCCCGTACCAATAATGCCAATGCCTATGCCGGGCATTGACATCACACCCAGTCCAATCACACCGCCTGTTGCCAACGCCACCAGATGCCCGGTTCCCAACGCCGCATCCTGACTCCGATTCATCGCAACCCCCTCATGTACGAATGGTCTTGCCTCCACTGAAGCACATTCGAGGGCTTCCCGACCGTGATTTCCTCACGATCGGCATACGGAAAATCTATATCGTGCGATCACGGCGTGCGGCCTCGGCCTCAGCTGGAGGTCAGGAAGGTTTCGTTGCCTCGGGTGAAGTCGAGGACGGCACC
>JAIJEI010000099.1 GCA_022739095.1 Bifidobacterium sp. | reverse complement strand
TGCTCCGTGGCCATGCTGCTGAGCGCCTGCGGCGGCTCCAACAGCAACGCTGCCTCCGGTAACACCGCTGGCTCCAACATCATCACTGCGTACAACTCCGAACCGCAGAACCCGCTGATCCCGGGCAACACCAACGAAACCGGCGGCGGCAAGCCGGGCGACCTGCTGTTCTCCCGTCTGGTCTCCTTCGACAAGGACGGCAAGGCTTCCAACGAAGTAGCCGAGTCCATCACCTCGAACGCTGACGCCACCCAGTACACCATCAAGCTGAAGTCCGGCTGGAAGTTCACCGACGGCACCCCGGTGACCGCCGAGTCCTTCACCAAGGCCTGGTCCTACGTGGCCAACGCCAAGAACGCCCAGAAGTGCTCCACCTTCTTCTCCACCATCAAGGGTTACGACGACCTGCAGAAGGATGGTCTGAAGGGTGACGAGCAGCTCTCCGGCCTCAAGGTCGTGGACGACACCACCTTCACCGTCGAGATGAACCAGTCCGACTCCGTGTTCCCGATCAAGGTCGGCTACCTGGCCTTCGCCCCGCTTCCCGAGTCCTTCTACAAGGATCCGAAGGCCTTCGGCGAGGCTCCTGTGGGCAACGGTCCGTACAAGTTCTCCAAGTGGGACCACAACAAGGAAATCGACCTCGTCAAGAACCCTGGCTATAAGGGTAACGAGCAGCCCAAGAACGACGGCGTGACCTTCAAGGTCTACACCGACGACTCCGCCGCTTACCGTGACATTCAGGCCGGCAACCTCGACGTGATGGATTCCGTCCCGGCCGCCTTCACCAAGACCTTCAAGACCGACAAGAAGGTCCAGGCTTACTCCGAGGCCGGCTCCGTCATCCAGACCTTCACCATTCCGTCCTCCCTTGACCACTTCAAGAACGACGAGGAAGGCCAGCTGCGTCGTCAGGCCATCTCCATGGCCATCAACCGTGACCAGCTCATCGACAAGGTGCTCAACGGCAACGCCACCGCCGCCACCGAGTTCACCTCCCCGAAGACCCCGGGCTACTCCGACTCCCTCAAGGGTGCCGACAACCTGAAGTTCAACGCCTCCAAGGCCAAGGAACTGTGGGCCAAGGCTGACGCCATCTCCAAGTACGACGGCCAGCTCACCTTCTCCTACAACGCCGATGGTGGTGCCAAGCCGATCTACGATGCTGTCGTGAACCAGCTCAAGAACAACCTGGGCATCGACGCGGCCGCCAACCCGATTCCGACCTTCCAGGAGTTCCGTAACGCCATTTCCGACCGTCAGATGAAGGGTGCCTTCCGTACTGGTTGGCAGCCTGATTACCCGTCCGCTGAGAACTACCTGTGGCAGCTGTACTCCACCGCTGCTGCTGACGGCAACGGCTCCAACGATGGTGACTACAAGAACCCGGCCTTCGACGACCTGTGCAAGCAGGCCGCTGCCGCTTCCAGCACCGACGACGCCAACAAGCTGTACCAGCAGGCTGAGGAAATCCTCCTCAACGACCTTCCGGCCATCCCGCTGTACTACTCCAACGCCTCCGGTGTGGCTTCGCTGAACATCAAGTCCGGCTACGCCTTCGATTGGCAGAACCTCCCGACCTACACCGAGATGTCCAAGAAGTGAGTCTGACTCACTGAACGGATACCGTTAGGTAGTCCGGCAAAAGGGCGAGGATCGCAAGATCCTCGCCCTTTTTTGTATGTGCGGAGGTGCCCACTATCCGACCGCAATCATGGACGCATCCATGCACATTGCCTAGTACCATATCCCGCGTTAACGCAAATTTACATACCAGAGTCCGGGCATGCGGTAAACTGTCGGAGTATTTACCGGCCGGGAGGGCTTGCCATGCCATCTCCGGCCGGTCTAGGAAATAAGGAGCAACCGTATGGGTAAGTATCTTCTGCGACGCATTCTGCAGATGATCCCCGTGGTTCTCGGTACGACACTTCTGGTCTATGCCCTTGTCTTCGCCCTGCCGGGTGACCCTGTCAAGGCCATGTTCGGAGATAAGCCCATCAATGAGGCCGTCGCAGCCCAGATCCGCGCAGAATACCATCTTGATCAGCCGTTCATCGTTCAGTACTTCATCTACCTGAAGAATGCACTGACCTTGAACTTCGGCGATACCTTCGCTGGCCAGCCTGTTCTCGACGAAATCACCCGCGCCTTCCCGGTCACCATCAGGCTTGGTCTGATGGCGTTCGTGTTCGAGGCTATCTTCGGTGTGGTGTTCGGCATCGTCTCGGGCCTCAAGAAGGGCAAGTGGTACGACACCGTCATCCTGATTGTCTCCCTGCTGCTTATTTCCGTGCCTACTTTCGTCACCGGCTTCGTCATGCAGTACGTCTTCGGTATCCAGTGGGCGATTCTGCCAGTGACGGCAGGCTCCGACCCCGGCTTCCTTGACCTGCTTATGCCGGCCATGGTGCTCGGTTCGGTGTCGATGGCCTATATCATCCGACTGACCCGCTCCGAAATCTCCTCCAACATCGCCGAGGATTATGTGCGCACCGCACGTGCCAAAGGTATGTCGAACGGTCAGGTCATGCTGCGCCACGTGCTGCGCAACTCCCTGATTCCAGTCGTCACTTACCTCGGTCAGGACATCGGCGCACTGATGGGCGGTGCCATGATCACCGAACAGATCTTCAACATCCACGGCATCGGCTTCCTCACCTACCAGTCCATTCTGAAGGGCGAGGCGAACCTGGTGGTGTCCATCGTCACGTTGCTCATGCTGATTTTCGTGGTGTGCAACCTCGTCGTCGACCTGCTGTACGCGGCCCTCGATCCGCGTATCCGTTACGCGTGAGCCGGGAGGAGTGAGCGATAATGGCAAACGAAACCACTGAGAACGAACTCAACCAGACCGGCGAACCGGGAACCGAATACTTTATGGAAACCCTGCCTGGTCAAGACCGCTACGTGGCTCCCATCGAGGAGACCCCGCTGCAGGACATCGATTCCGTCGACGAATCCGCTCCGGCCACCAGCATGTGGGCCGACGCATGGCGAACCTTGCGCCGCAACCCGCTGTTCATCATCTCCGGCCTGCTGATCATCTTCATCATCGTCGTGGCCATCGCACCGGGCCTGTTCACCAAGCAGGACCCGAACGCTTGCGATCTGGGCAACTCCCTGAGCCCCTCCACCGCCGGTCACCCCTTCGGCTTCGACCTGCAGGGCTGCGACGTGTACACCCGCGTGGTCTACGGCACCCGCACCTCACTGTCCGTCGGCGTGCTCTCCACGCTGCTGGTCGTGATCGTCGGTACCCTGATCGGTGCCGTCGCCGGCTTCTTCGGCGGCTGGATCGACGCGGTGCTGAGCCGTATCACCGACATCTTCTTCGCACTGCCTATGCTGCTTGGCGCCATCGTGGTGCTTCAGATGTTCAAGACCTCCAAGTCCATCTGGAAGATCGTGCTGGTGTTGACGCTCTTCGGCTGGGTCGGCGTATGCCGTATCGCCCGAAGCGCCGTGCTGGAATCGAAGAACCTCGAATTCAACACCGCCTCCACGGCCCTCGGCTCTACGCCTGCCAGGAACCTGTTCCGCCACATCCTGCCGAACTCCTTGGCCCCGATCATCGTGATCGCCACCACCTCGCTGGCCTCCTACATCGTGGCCGAAGCCACACTGAGCTTCCTGGGCGTCGGTCTGCCGACCACCACAGTGAGCTGGGGCGGCGATATCTCCAACGCACAGACCAACCTGCAGACCGATCCGCTGGTGCTGTTCTACCCGTCCGCCGCACTGGCCATCACCGTGCTTGCGTTCATCATGATGGGCGATGCCGTCAAGGATGCCCTCGATCCGAAGAGCCGTACGGCCTGAGCGAGGGGAGTGGAGAAACATTATGACTGACAACACCAACGCCAAGATGCTGGCCATGCAGAAAGAGCACGGTCCGTTGCTGGAAGTCAAGGATCTGGCCATCGACTTCACCACTGATACCGGCAAGCCGGTGCACGCAGTGCGCGACGCCAACTTCACCGTCTACCCCGGCCAGTGGGTGGCCATCGTGGGTGAGTCCGGTTCCGGCAAGTCCACTTCCGCCATGGCCGTGCTGGGCCTGCTGCCCGGCACCGGTCACGTGGTCAACGGCTCCATCAAGCTCGACGGCGAAGAGATCGCCGGCGCCAAGCAGAGCGAGTTCGACAAGCTGCGAGGCACCAAGATGGGTCTCGTGCCCCAGGACCCGATGAGCAACCTCAACCCGGTGTGGCGTATCGGCACCCAGGTCAAGGAGGCGCTGAAGGCCAACAACATGGACGTGGCCCACGAGAAGCGCTCCGCCCTTGCCAAGGCTCTGGCCGGCGACGAGGTCGAAGTCAAGGGCAACGACGACGAGACCTTCCTCGGCGCCAAGGAACTGCCCGAGCTCATGGCCGAGGCCAAGAAGGCCCTGACTGAAGCCGGCGTGTCCGGCGAGGCCTTCGACAAGGCCGTCGCCCGCTTCACCAACGAATGGGTTCCAGGCTCCGAAACCCGCTGGCGCGTGGCCGACGACCTCATCAAGGCCGGCGTGGCCGACGATCAGGCTTGGTATCTGGCCAAGAAGTACGTCATCGGCTCCACAATGGATGACCGTATCGCGGGTCTGCTGTCCGAGGCCGGTCTGCCCGACGCCGCTACCCGTGCCCGTCAGTTCCCGCACGAGTTCTCCGGTGGTATGCGCCAGCGCGCGCTCATCGCCATCGGTCTGGCCTGCCGCCCTGACCTGCTGATCGCCGACGAGCCGACCTCCGCCCTCGACGTGACCGTGCAGAAGCGCATCCTCGACCACCTGCACATGCTCACCGACTCGTTGGGCACCGCCGTGCTGTTCATCACCCACGATCTGGGCCTCGCCGCCGAGCGCGCCCAGCACATCGTCGTGATGTACAAGGGCCAGGTCGTCGAATCCGGCCCGTCCCTTGAAGTGCTCCAGCACCCGCAGCACCCGTACACCAAGCGACTCGTGGCCGCCGCCCCGTCGCTGGCCTCCCAGCGCATCATCTTCGCCAAGGAGCGTGGTGAGGACGCAGACGCTCTGCTCGATCACCACATCGCCGGCGAAAGCACGCTCGAAAAGAGCGAGCATATCATCACCGTCGACCACCTGACCAAGGAATTCAAGCTGCCCCGCAAGAAGGAGATGTTCAAGGCCGTCGATGACGTGTCCTTCTCCGTCAAGCGCGGCACCACCCTGGCCATCGTGGGCGAATCCGGTTCCGGCAAGTCCACCGTGGCGAACATGGTGCTTCACCTGCTGAAGCCCACCTCCGGCAAGGTGCTCTACGAAGGCCGCGACACCTCCACGTTCAAGGCCAAGGATTTGCGCGGTTTCCGCCGCCACGTGCAGCCGGTGTTCCAGAACCCGTACGGTTCGCTCGACCCGATGTACTCCATCTTCCGTTCCATTGAGGAGCCCCTGCACATCCACAATATCGGCGACAAGAAGTTGCGTGCCAACCGTGTCAAGGAGCTTTTGGACATGGTCGAGATGCCGGCTTCCGTGATGGGCCGTTATCCGAACGAGCTCTCCGGCGGCCAGCGCCAGCGCATCGCCATCGCACGAGCCATGGCTCTGGACCCGGACGTCATCGTGTGCGATGAGGCCGTCTCCGCTTTGGACGTGCTGGTGCAGGATCAGTTGCTGCGCCTGCTCAACGACCTGCAGGCCGAAAAGGGCCTGAGCTACCTGTTCATCACCCACGATCTGGCCGTGGTCCGTCAGATCGCCGACGAGGTTGTGGTGATGCAGCATGGCAAGCTCGTGGAGCACGCCACCACAGATGAGGTCTTCGACCACCCGCAGAAGCAGTACACCCGAGACCTGCTCGACGCCATCCCCGGCGGCAAGCTCCAACTCGGTTTGGACTGATAATCTGCGTTTGAGCGCATAGTATTGGGGTCTTTCCATCCGTGGAAAGACCCCAATATTCGTATGTGCAGGTTTGCGTGATGGTTCGCGTGGGACGAAAGGCAAAAATCGGTGTTTTCCCGATGTTGTCCCACAAATTGTGGGACAACATCAACATCAATCGATAGACATGAGTGTTGTCCCACAATAGGTTTTTTACGAAGCCCGGAATTACGCCATTCTTAGTGTGGTCGATAATTACTCATGCTATGGGGCGTGGGACGACCCGCGAAAATCATCGATTTTCGGATGTTGTCCCACGGAATACGTCATACCTCGTATGTGATCGTGAGTGGGGCGTGATCGGACCAGCGTTTGTCATATGTGGGAGCCTTGTCGATGACGAATCCGCGTGCGGTCTCCGCCAACTCGGGTGTTGCGAACTGGTAGTCGATTCTCCAGCCGACATTGTTGTCGAAGGCGCGCCCGCGCTGGCTCCACCAGGTGTACGGTCCCTGAATATCGCCCGCCAACGAACGCATCACATCCACGAACTCGTATTCATCCAGCCACTTGTCCACGTAGGCACGTTCTTCGGGCAGGAATCCGGCGTGCTTCTCATTGGCCTTGGCGTTCTTGATATCGAGCGGCGTGTGCGCGATGTTGAAATCGCCGCATAATACAGCCTGCTTGCCGCCATGTGCGGCTTCATCACGAAGCGCGCCCATGCGGGCCAGCATAGTGTCCAGAAAACGATACTTCTGTTCCATTTTGGTTGGATCGTCAGTGTTGCCGGCATGCACATACACGGATGCCACGGTGATCGCATAGCCTTCAGGTGTCTTGACATCGGTTTCGATCCAACGTCCCGAATCCACATCCTCGCTCAGACCCGGCAGGCCATATCGCTTGTCAAGCACTTCCAAGTCAGTGAGCAGACCGACTCCCGCGCGGCCTTTCACCCTGCAGATCTCGTTCATGGTATGGAGATCGGCCGGCGCGTCGATTTTGCCGACAGTGGCATATTCGAAACCAAATTCATCAAAAATAGAATCAACATCGTCCTGAGGTGCACGAACCTCCTGCATGCACCAGACATCCGGTGCATGCTTGCCGGCCCAATCCTCGATGCCTTTGCGCTTGGCTGCGCGAATGCCGTTGACGTTTGACGTGGTAATGGTGATGGTCATGCGGCCATACTATTTTGGCCTCCCTACGAATCGAACCGGACACCGGCGGCCGCGATGCTCAGCTTTCTCTAAGCCT
>JAIJEI010000098.1 GCA_022739095.1 Bifidobacterium sp. | reverse complement strand
GGAATGGCTGCGTGATTATCTCCAAGAAAATGTCCGCAGCCCCCTACCATGGTCCTTCCCCGGTCTGTTAGATGTATAGATTGTTTTTAAGAAAACATAGAAAGTATGGGAGATATAGATAATCGTGACACCTCTTGTCGGCGTGAAGGTATGGAAAAGCGCAAGTTTCCTTCTGGCGGGCTTTGAGCGGCGAACAGAGTGGTACACTCATTCTGGGAATTGGTAGAAAGCCTTGCTGTTGCTGGGTTTGTGGGTTTCGGTAGATAGAGTCTCCATGATGTGCGCAGACCTCATGATGCGACGGGCTCGCCTGTTCGGGCCGCTGCTCGCCTCCGGCTGCGAGGTGCTGATCTCGGGGGAGGGGACGCGCCGCGTGCGATTGTTCGACGGTGAGCGGGCCTTGGTCGGGAACGCCACGGCCAAACGAAGAAGGGAATTCACGGAGACGCGTCTTTTGGCCCACGAGGCCTTACGACGTATCGGCCATGACGGGCCCATACTCAAAGGTTCGGATGGTGAACCGCTCTGGCCATCCGGCATCGTGGGATCGCTGTCGCATTGTCCGTCGCTGTGCGTCGCCGCCGTGGCGTCGGCGGAAAGAATCCGTGCCGTGGGAGTGGACGTGGACGATTCGGACGGATTGTCCGACGGGATCATGCGGTTCGTGTTCTCTTCCGAAGAGCTCGCATCATTGTGTATGGCCTCCTCGGTGGAACGTAGGGCGGCCTTCTGCGCGAAGGAGGCCGCCTCGAAGGCGTTGTCCGCATTGGACGGGACGGGGGACTTCCGTAAGGTATCCGTGAGCCTGAAGGCGGATGGAACGTTCGCCGCTGTGAGACGGGATGTGACGTTTCGCGGCCAATGGCGATTCTACGATCGGCTGGTATCCGCGATGGTCGCCGTTCCCTCGGAGACCGTCTGAGGGGCGCGGACCCCTCGAATGAGCAGCCGGAGCAGAAAGGAATAGGCCGCATCGTCATCGTCGACGGGCGTATCATGTTCGGGTCGTGTCTCGAATTGGACGAATCCGTGCACGGCGGACCATATGGACCATGCGATGAGGTGCGGGTCATCCCTCCGGATCTTTCCCGCGGCCTGCCCGTAGCGCACCAGCTCGGTCATGGCGGCGAGGCATGCCTCCGAAGCCTCGCCCGCATGCCATCGCCACAACAGGGCGTAGATGCCGGGCGACGCCTTGGCGTGCCCGCGGTATACGACTCCCGCATCGTAGAGTCTTTGCAGGGGATCCTCGGTGGTGACGCGCAGGAGCTTCTCCCGTAACGTCTGGAAACTGTCGTCGATGAGAGCGTTGATGACGGCCTGCTTGTCGCCGATATGCCGGTAGATGCTCGCGGGGGACACGTCCGCCTTTTCCGAGAGAAGCCGGATGGTGAAGGCGTCATAGCCGTCCTCTTCGATGATTCGTTTCGAGGCGTCGAGTATGAGGCCCCTGATCTCGGTGGTGGGCGTCCGCTGGCTTTTTGTCGTTTTCCGAATAGTCCTCATATGCTTCTCCGCATCATCCCGCCGTTACGGATGAAAAACGCCATCCGGCCCGTAGGTCCCTGCACCGTCCCATGATGGGTGGGGTCGAAGGTCCAGCCACGCTCTTGGACCGCGTCTCGATGGGTGTGATGGCTGGTCCCACCGCATTGAGATTGCCACCGAGCCAAGACATGTCGGGGAACGCTGGCCGGCGCGGGCGTGCCGTCCTCCCGCCGCGTGCCATGCCGGGGCATCGCGCATATGATGCCGTCGGCGTGTGGGACGGCGGCACCGTGGCATCGTCCCACACGCACGTCAGGCATGCCCGTCGGCTACCGGTGGTGCCGCAGGGCGTCCTTCAGAATGCGGAGCTCCCGCATCGTATTCTCCTTCTCCGCAGGGGAGTCGAAGGGGATGATGATGCGGATGGGCGTGGCCTGCCCGTCCGGTTGGACGGGCTCCGTCCCGTCGAGCAGCGTGTCTAAGCAGTCGGGAATGGTGGCGCCCCGTACGCCGATCCAAGTGTCATGTACCGTGACGCCATCGGACGGCCCGTGGCCCGCATCCGTTCCGGGATCCGCCCGAAGCCCGTCCGGTCGGTGTCCGATGCGTTCGGATGGCATGGCGTCAGGGTCCATCACCTCGACCAGCATGTCTCCCGCCTGCAGTCGGGGCATGCGGGAAGCGTGCCCGGTCACGGCCTGTGCCAGTCGGGCCGCATCCAGAAGAGTCTGGGGCTCCGTTCCCGGCCGGTCGGCGTGGCTGATTCTGATGACGGCCCGGACCTGTTCCCGATGGGCTTCCGCCCAATCCAATGGACGCAGCATGATCAGGGTCGCGGTCGCCAGCCTGGCCGCCTCCTGGTCCACGAGATGACTCGGATTGGCGAACGATGATCCGACGATCATGCCATCCGCTTCGTGCTCGGCCAGTACGAGGGAGGCCATCTCAATGGACCGGGCGAAGGAGAAGCGGCCGCCGTCGATGACGCAGTTGGGCCCCCGGTAGTCGAACATGTTGGCTATCCTCCCCGAGACTATGTTGTCCATATAGCCGGGTAGTGCGGCTTCGACGGTCGCGCCTATCGACGTCGTGACACGGTCGGCGAACCAGCGTCGCAGCTCACGGCGCTGTTCATCCGGAATCTCGGCGTGCGTGATGGCGTCGAGGATCTCGGGAAGCCGTATGCGCAGTTCCCTACGGGCTCCCACCGCCAATCCCGATGGCTGTCCGAGGAAGGCACCGATGGTTTCCTTCCGGTCGGGTTCCGCCATCATGGGTTGCAGATTCCCCGCCGCTAGGACCGCCAGACGTTGGGCGATGTCCATGTGCGGCAGCAGCACCGGGGGAGTATGGAAGACCCGCCAGTCGGCCGTCATCGGATCCTCGAGCAGCGTACGCGGGACCTCGCAGTTCGCCTGGGCGACGCATTGCACCGCCAGGTACGTGGCGTCCCGGGGTTCGGCGTCCGCATGCGCCGGCCCGTCCGGCCGGCCGTCATCATACTGTTCGACGATGACTGACGAGTTGATGCCTCCGAACCCGAAGGCGTTGATCAGCGCCCTGCGCGGACGGTTCCCGGGTTCGGGCCATGGGTCGGGGGCATCGTGCAGTTGCAGGAGCTCCGGATGCTTCGCGATCAGCGGGTGGGGCGTCGTCACGCCGTGGGTCGGCAGGTACCGTTCATGCCTGAATGATTCCAATACGGACAGCAGGTTCGACGTGCCGGCCGTCGGGAAGCCATGGCCGATGAGGTTCTTGATGGATCCGATGGATACGGGCCCGTTGCGGCGTTCGGACAGCATGCCGATGATCGCCGTCAACTCGGAATTGTCTCCGGCCGGCGTTCCCGTCGCATGGGTCTCGATGTAGTCGATGCCGTCCGGATCGATTCCCGCCTGTGCCAGGGCGCCGCGCATCGCACACCGCTGGCCTTCGGGATTGGGGGCGTAGATCGCCTTGCCATGCCCGTCGCTCGTCGTATACGAGCCTATGATGACCCCGCTGATGGGGTAGCCGTGCAGCCTCGCATATGAAAGCGTGCACAGCAGGACCGCCGCCGCGCCTTCCGCGGGCACCAGACCGTTCGCGTTCGCGTCGAGGGGCCTGGCGGGCTTGTCGCTCAGGCCGCCGATCTTGGCGAAGCTCACGTTTCCCGTGATGGACATGTTCGCCATCGCCCCGACGGCCATGGCCAACGGTTTCGCACGGGTGTGCAGGTATCGGGCCGCGAGGTCCACGATGAGCAATCCCGAGGCGCACGCCCCGTCGATGACGATGGGATCGTCGGGCATGCCCAACACCTCCGCGGGGATTCGCGCCAGGTCGGACGGTGCGTTCGCCGTTTCCGACGCGTCGTTGCGTGACAGGATGACGTCATCGATGGCTCGACGTGCGGCATCCCGCGCATCCGCGCCGAACTCGTTCACGCACTCGTCGAGAACATCACCGCTGATTTCCGACAATGATTGGTCTCCGAAGGCCTCGTCCGCCAGCATATTGCCCACGAACAGCCGGCACCGTGCCCGCTCGGACCGGTCGATGCCGGCTTCGCCGATCGCCTGGGATACGCTGTCGACGATCATCCGCTGCGTACGGTTCAACCGCATCCGTTCCGAGGAGGCCGCCCGCTCGTCCTGATCGTAATCGGTGACGAATCCTCCGATGCCGCAATAGGTCCTGTCGACGGCGTTGCGGTCGGGGTCGACATAGTCGACGCGTGTGCCCCAACGCTCGGGCATCGGGGGATGGATGCCGCTTCGGCCCTCGACTATGGCGTCCCAGAGTTCTTCGGGAGAGCACGAATGCGGGGGAAGGATGCAGCCGCGTCCGATGATAGCGATTGGTTCGAAATCCATCATCCTCATTGCTCCTTTGCGGGTTCGACGGCGTCGGGGGATGCCATGATGTCGTGTTCCTGTTCCGCCGGACCCAGGATGGTGAGCCGCACGTCATCCGCCTGGCAGAGCAGGTATCCGTTGGCGTCGATGATCTCGATATGAACGTCGACGCTCTGCTCGTCCTCGGTGAGGAAATCCATCTTCCCGTAACACAGTTCCCCCGCCGCGGGGCAGCGGAACTGGCGGGCCCCGTGGATCCGGATCGGCACCACATGCCGTCCCCTGAGCTGGAATTCACGCATCAGCGCCATCCTGCCGACGTTATCGATCAGCAGCGGACAGCAGAGGAACTGCGGGTTGCGTACGTCGCTGAAAAGCCCCGGCACGGATGGCACCATGAATTCGCCCGCCGCGCAGTCATCGCCGATCAGCCGTGCCCTGCGCATGTACCGGAAGGTCGGTCCGAAACTGATGAAATGTTCGGTTTCGGCATGATATCGGCCGATGTCGATGGGCGTTCCCTGTTCGAGCAGGCGTTCCGGCCGCCAATCCGCCCGACATGGTTCGGGGGCTTTGTCCAGCAGTCTGATGACGGCCGTCGAATGGGTGCGGTGGGGGATGAGGGTCCTGCCGTCAGGCGTTTTGAATGTCGAGTACAGTTCCGTCGCGATGACCTGGCCGTCCGTGCGGTCCGTGCGATGGGCGTTGACCGTGATCGGGACCTCGTCGTTGTCGCGGCATTTGAGGAACGTGTTCAGTTCGAGTTCCTCGAGTTCGACGCCGAACCGTTTCACGTTGGACAGGCATGAGGCGGCTTCGATCTGCGTTTCCAGGTGAAGCACCCCGGGGAAGGTCGTGACGCCCTTCACCCGGTGGTCGGGCAGGTACAGGTCACGGTCATATCGGAGCATCCGATGGGCGAGGATGGTGTCCGCATCCTGCCTGTCGACGCTGTCGAGCATCGGATAGTGGGGCTTGTCCACGACGGTGCCCGTGGTTTCCTCGATGGGTGAGATCAGTTCCAGCCCGTCGTCCAGGGAATCCAATTGTCCCTGCGGCCTGTTGGAACCCAATGAGCCCATGATCAGCACCTCGGGGTCCGCCGTGCCGAGCGCGAGCTCGTCGAGGAAGAATTCCGTGCCGGTCCTGACGGGAATGTATTCCATTCCGCGGTCCTGCTCCTGCACGGCGATCACCTGCGGATGGACGGCCATGCCGACCTGCCCCCATGCCGACCATTCCATCGTCACGAACGGGATCCTCCGGTCGGCGGGCATGTTCATCGGGAGCGTGTGGGAGAGTGCGGAAAGCGTGGCGGCGGCGGCAGTGTAGTCGACCTGCCCGTCCATGCCGAAACGTCCGGAGACCGATCCGAAGGAGACGAAGGCGGTCAGTGACGGTTCGTCCTTGGTGGCGTGATACAGGTTGATGAACCCGCCGAGTTTGACCGCGATGCTTCTCATGGTACGGTCCAGGGTCTTGCCGAACAGTCTGCCGAATGATTCCAGTCCGGCGGCGTGGACCACGAGCGAAAGGTCCCCCCATTGCCTGCGGGCCTTATGGACCGCGTCCTCCGTGGATTGCGCGTCCGCTATGTCGCAGGGAATGTAGTGCAGGTTGCGTCGTGCGGATACGGCGGTCCTGAGGTTCCGTGCGAGGATGCGGATATGGCCGATCCGATCGTATTCCTCCGACAGCGCAATCGCCCCGAGCGAGGGATCCTTCCGCTTGACTTCGCGGATGAAGTCGGGCTTCGCCTGCGCCCATTCCTCGTCGCTCAGGCGAAGCCAGCGTTGCGCCCGGGGGTCGTCGACATCGGATCGTCCCGTGATCACGACGTTGATCCGCGGCTGGTCGTCGGCAAGGGCTTTGGCGCATTCCAACGCGATGCCGCGCGATCCTCCGGAGAAGAAGGCCACGGTTCCTTCCGGCAGCTGCCTGCGGATCGCGTGCTCCTGTCTCATCTGCATGGGAATCACGCGAACCACGTGACGTCGCCCATGCAGGTATCCCATCTCGCAGTCCTGGTCCTGCCGGTAGTGGCGCACTTCGTCCAGGATGGCGCCGGGCACGTCGTCGGGGGAATCCACGTCCATGGTCTTGACCTGCAGGTTGCGCAGTTCCTTGCCGAGGCTCTTGTAGAATCCCGTGTCCAACGCGTCCAGCGGATCGCCCTTCCCTTTGCTTCCCGCTCCCGAGACGCCTCCCGTCCCGGTGACCGACAGCCATGCCATGCCGTCCTCCGCGTGTTCGATCAGCGGATACAGGATTTGGGACAATCGGAATGTTCGCGCGTATCGTTCGCGGACGATGCGCATCCACGCTTCGCTCCGCTGTCCGAACGACGGGATGCCGTCATGGAATGAGTGGCAGTCCAGGATCATCCTGACGGGCGTTCCGGACTCCACGGTGGGATGGGTTCCCGAGTCGATGATCTCGTCCGCGGTGGTGGCATGCACCTCGCGGAAAAGCGGTTGGAGCGTCTGCCGGATGGACTCGTCCAGCTCGTGGTCGCCGGATCGGATGAACAGGCAGGCGGCATCGGACCAGTCGGTCAGGCCGGGATCGTCGGCAAGCGGTTTGTAGATGATCTGCGGGACGAATCGTTTCACGCCGGAGGCGTCTTCGGCGGCATGGGGACCTTCGTCGGCCAGCCGTCCGTCCTGCCGTCGTGGGGCGGTCGGCTCGGCGTGCTCGAGGCATTCGACGATCTGGCGTAGGGTCCGGGCCTGGGACAGGTCGAGGGATTCGGGCTGTATGCCGACCCGTTCGGCCACCGTTCCCAGGGCCTGCATCTGCTTGACCGAATCGATGCCGAGATCGGCCTCGAGGTCCATGTCCGGGTCGATGACCTCCGCGGGATAGCC
>JAIJEI010000097.1 GCA_022739095.1 Bifidobacterium sp. | reverse complement strand
ATGGTCTTGCCGGCGTAGTCCTTCACGTTCGGGAACGCGATGGTCGTCACGGTGCCGTTCTCGTCGGAGGCGGAACCTTGCTGGGTCAGCGTGTAATCGGTGTTCTCGACCAGGGTCTTGTCGGTGCCGTCGGCGTTGCCGCCCTTGACGACGACCACGAAGTTGGCGTCTGCCTTGGCTACGTTGAGGCCCTTGGATGCGGCATCGGTGATGGTGTACTTGTAGGTGTCGTAGCCGGCTGCTGCGGGCGGGACAACGGCGGTGATCGTGTAGTCCACGGTGTCGCCCACGTTCACGGTGCCCTTGCCGTCAGCCGTCTTGGTCGGCGGCGTCGGGGCGTTCTCGTCCTTGGCATTGAACTGGCCCAGCGCGTCGATGTTGTGCTGGCCGTCCTCGGTGTTCAGCATGATCTTCGTGTAGGTCTTGTTACCGCTGGTGATCTGGGTGGCGACCAAAGCGGACTTGCCGGCCTTCCCTGCCTTGCTGGTCACGAGGAACCAGCCCTCGGTGGCGGTAATCACGCCGTTCACGGCGGCAGTGCCCTGCACGCCCGCGGGGATGTGCTTCGTCAGCTCGTCGGTGAACTTACGGGCGGTGGCGGCATCGAACGTGGCCACGTACGCGGCCGGGTTCTCGGCGTACTCGGCGGGAACCGCAGCATCGCCGTTGGCCGCGTCGGCCGCCTGGCGCACGGCATCCTTCCACGCGGCGACGGTGTTCACCTCGACGGACGTGGCATTCGGGGCCTTACCCTGGACGTTATCGAACGTGGCGAACTTGTAACCCGTGTACGTGTAACCCGCCTGGGCGTTGTTCACCGTAATCGTGGCCGCGTCAGTAGCGGCCGCGTTGGCGGTGGTGGTGCCGAACGCCATGCCGCCCAACAGGGTCGCCGCCGCAGCGACGCCCGCGAAAAGCTTCCTCAACTTCATGAGAAACCCTCTCTTCCTTTTACCTTGTAGTTGTTTTCTGCCATCGCGGAGGCTCCGGTCCCTCTGCCAAGGGCCTTCGCGATCCGCAAATCTTTAATGTGTTTTCTCCGGGGAGGGGAGCCTTCGTCGACTCCCCTCAGTCCGCCTTCGGCGGCCAGCTCCCCTCAAGGAGGGGAGCCAGGGACGGCCGCCTCAGGCTGTTCGGGTCAGACGAGTTGACGCTTGCGCCAGACGGTGTAGCCGGCACCGGCCAACAAGGCCAACAGGCCAAGGCCACCGCCGTAGATCAGCCAGTCACGGGCAGACTTGCCACCAGTCAGAGGCAGGCTTGACACGGCCACGTACGTGTTGGTGAACTCCGCGACGTTTGACGTCACATCCTTGGCCGAATCGAGCTTCTTGCCGTTGTCGTCCTTGAGTTGCTTGACGGAGACGGTCGGCTCACGCAGTGCACCATTCGCATCCGCAGTCACCTTGACGGTCACTTCGTATTCGGCGCCGGAGTAAAGCAGACCAGCGATCTTGTTGTTCTGAGACTCGTTCACCGTGTACTTGTAGGTACCTGCGGCGCTGTACGCGATCGCACCAAAACCGGCAGTATGATCAGTCGTCCGGTTGCTCACCGTCACCTCGGTCTGAGCGGGCCGCGGAGCATCCTCCGGATCCTTGGCCGTGATATTGAACGTGAACGAATCATCGTCCTGCCAATTGCGCCCGTTCAACGTCTTCTTGACCTTGATTGAGTTCTCGGTCAAATTCACCTTGTTGCGGGCGTTGGTGAACGCCACGTTATAGGTCTTGACATTGTCCGCAGCAGCGGGCTGACCGGTCGGATTGTCGTTATCCGTCTTGGCCTTCCACAAGCCGTCACGGGTGATTTCCACAGTCGAGTTATCGCTCTTCGAGGTGTAACCGTTGATGGCTTTCTCCACAACGACATACTTGCCGGGAGCGAGGTTCTCAAAGGTGGCAGACCAGCTCGGACCGGAGACGGTCTGCTCGCCGAGCTTGTTACCAGTCGCGGAATCCTTATGCAGCTCGAACGTGATCTGCGTATCGTTTGCCGGATTATCCGGATACCAGTTCTTGGTCACCTGGATCTTGCCGGTCTTCACCTGCAGGACAGGCTTCTGATATGTCACGTTATCCTTCGACACGCAATCCTTCGCGACATTGTTGACTGCGGTGCACTCGGAATACGCTAAATAGGCCTCCGTGTTGGCATAGAAACCGTCCTTGTTTTCCGAGTCTGTACCGGTACCAGTTTCACCCTGATACACGGTGTTATCCGTATCCGTGTAGCCGCCCTTTTCGGACTTCTTGTTCAATGCATACGTCTCATACGCCTTATCGGAAGGCTTGACCTTGAACTGCACCGAATAGGTCACGTCCTTGGCCAGCGTGAAGCCGTCCTTGAACGTCACTGTCACCGTGCGGGTAGCGGCATCATAGGTCTTGGACGCCACTTCGGCATTGACATTCGACCCGTCACTCGTAACCACCGTAACGCCAGACGTAATCTCACCAGACTGCTTGTCATACTCAAACAACGGGTCGGCGTAGTCGGACAGGGTATCGACGATGCTCACCTTGCCATACGACTTCGTCGTGGTCGTGGTGATGATCTGGCCGAGGTCCTTGAACACCTGAGCCAACTCACTGGAAGTGGTCTTCGGGTAAGCCTTGATCAGCTGGTCCTTGACCGTGGTGGACTTGTTGGCATTTTCACGCGCAGTCAGCGCTTCCAAAGGAGAGACCCAACCAGCAGTTTGGCTGAACGAATGATTGTGCAAGTCATAATTGCTTCCGCTAACCGAGTCAGCATCCGGATTCACGTACACCGTCGTCGGCATGTCGACGCCAACATTAAGTATGTTCCAGCCAGCTTTCGCCAACTGTTTACCAGCGATCACCGAAGCGTTATATACGGAACGGGCGGAATCATTATTGTCACGTGTAAACACACCGTGGCCGGAGACATTCTTCTTTTCCCAACCTCTCATACCGGGGTTGCCATCGGTAAGGAACACGACATACTTGGTCGCGCCAGACCTTGTGCGGATATTGCTTACCTGCTCAAGACCCTTCTCCCAATAGGTGCCGCCGCTAGCACTCAGCCCGTTAACGACATTATCGAGGTCGGCCTTCGTAGACAGCACTGACGTACCATCCAATCCAAGACCGCTCGCGAACGTAATCACATGCGCCTGCGCGTCAATCTTGTCGGGCGAGTTGAACAGCACAGACGACAAACCGCCATTACCGGTAATCGCATCCTGCATGTTCTTCAAACGCGTGGAATAACCAACCTTGTCGTTCATGCTTCCGGAAGTATCCAGCACGAACACCACATCGATCTTGGCCTTTTCACCGGAAGTCGTGGTACCGGAGACCGTGTTGCCCTTGACATTCAGGCTCAGGGTGTAGGAATCCTTCTGACCAGTAGTCGCGGAATCCACCTCATCCTTCGAAATCGACTTCTGGATCTTCGGGGTGTCCAGCTTGACCTTCTTGGTCACGACCCACTTACCGTGCGCGGACTTCTCTGACGCGACGCTGACGGTCACATACCGGTTGCCGGTCGCAGTATCAATCCGAGGAGTTGCATCGTATTCACCACAATCGCCATCACAGGTGAACGAGACATTGTAATCATTCCAATTAGTGTTTTCGCTGGCGGACAGAGTGAACTTCACCTGTTCGGGCGTGTCCGTATCCGACAGCATGTTCACCACTTTGCTGGTAGCGGAATTGGAACCGGTTACGCCACCGGTCTGCTCGGAACCATAGGTCTGCGACTCGACCTTGCCAGCAAACGTATCAGAAGCGTTGTTCGTGGTCACAGTGGTCTCCGCATTGGAGAACAGCACACCGAAGATCGTCGCCTGCATCTCGCGCCTAACATTGACCCTCATCGTCACCGATACGGTATCCGGTGACTTCGTCTTGTACAGGTATATGCCTGGATTGGCACCAGTACTCACACCACCACCGGTCACGGTCTTGTGGTCAGCGGAGAACGTCTGATCACCGAACGCATAATTCTTGTAGTTGGCATCACCCTGTTGCGGGAACTGGGCCACTTGCTCGATCTCGTTTGAAGAAGTGAACGAGATGCTCTCATTGTTGTTCGTGCTCTCGGCATCCGCCATCATAAACGAATAATTGCCGGTGATTTCACTGCCATCAGCATTTACGATCTTGATGTCCGTCAGCTCTACCGTGGACGTGGTATTGGCAGATCCGATTTGCTGATCGATTTGCTGATACAGAGCAGGCTTGGTTCCTTCAGGGAAACTGGTATAACCGTAATGGCCGAACGCCGCTTTACCCCAAGTAGACACGGCGGCCGAACGCAACGTACGACCACCCGTATACTTGATGTTGAACTTCATCGTCAACGAGTCCGAAAGATTCACACTCATGGGCTGAGTCTGGTTCTTGGCCGCGGTGAAGTTCGCCATATCCAGCCAGCACACGTTATTCAGTCCGGAGGCAACGGTACCTGCATACACGCAGCTGCCATTCGTGGCTTCAGTTGCCTGCGCGTTCAACGTCGAAGTCGGAGCAGGAGCCGTCTGCTTGGTGAGTTCCGAGGCGGCAGCATCGGTATCGGCACTTGCGGCGTCATCAGACTTGGTTGCATCGACCTTGGCCGAATCATCCTTGTTACCGGTATCCGTACCGGCGTCCTTACTGTCGGTGTTTGCCAGAGTTTCGGTTTGGGCGGTGGTCTGCTGGGTATCGGCCGCAGACCGGTCATCGGCCATGGCGGTCGCGCTCACGTCGGCGACGCCGCCGAGCATCGCTACGGCGGCCACGACGGCTACTAGCCGTTTGCCACTCTTGCTCGCTGTGGCCCCTACCGCGGCGAACCATCCTGCAATTCTCTTCATAGCCTTGCCTGTCTCTTACGATCGCGTACGCCAAAGCCTGGCGTCACGCCTACAAGGCGTTACGTTATTAAGCAAAAAGCACGAATGCGTCCACCCGGGTAGAGGGAAATTCTTACCCGACATTGGGAAGAACCTTGGAATTTTCAGAAAGCGACACCCTCGTCATCCACCCTGCGATAACGGACTTTTTCTTCTCTCGACGGGACGTGCCGTTCCCACCATCCGGGAACGGAGGCGGATTTGCCACCGCTACGTGGGGCACGGAGTTACCGTCGCCCGTCAGCATGCCACCGTTCTGTGTGTGCAATGTCACACGGTCACACGCCGTTACGTATATGCGGCGACATCTTACATGCAATTCCTGCGAACGCAAACATACGACTCACCAAGGCCGTGTTCTGTTGCGGACGGTGGCGTTACGGGCAATGTTGTGGGTAGCACCCTGGCCACAAACCTATATATAAGGTCCATAAGTCGCAGGTGAAGAGGACCTCATTCCTCGGCATACCGCTGTTTGTAGATTCTGTTCTATTGCTCTATATCCTGATTTCCAGTGTTTTCAGGGTATAGAGAGTTCCATAGAACATGCTGCGCCCTGATTTCGATGATTATCAAGGTATAGAACGCGCTTCGGCCCAACAGCCATATGCCCGAGATAGCAACAATTACAAGTTATCCCGCACCATCGCGACGACATCATGATTAATTTTGTTGATGACAGGGTCCGCGAGCATCTCATCAATAGTCATCCAGCGACAATCCTTGGCACCAACATGGAACTCAACAGAACGCCAAGCACCGGGCATTGACTTTACGCTCGCGCGGTATAACGTGTATTCGTAATAACGAATTTCTCCATCATGCTCCGTGGATGGCTTCTCAGAATCCTTCACACAAATATGAGACAGAGTAAAGTCCTTGGCAGGAATTCCGAATTCATCGGCAAAATACGTCGTCAGCTGACGAATATCCTCATCAGTGCTGCTTGCGGTTGCATGATTAGGGAAAAAGTCACATCCCCAGCCTAAATCACGATACAGAAGGTATCGATTACCATCTTTCACCGCGATGATCGAGCTTCTTCGTTCAGTTCTATCCATGTTGGCGATATCCTCATACAGTGGAGCGGATGACGGGAATCGAACCCGCGTAATCAGTTTGGAAGACTGAGGCTCTACCATTGAGCTACATCCGCGTTAAGCGTCGCTTTTGGCGACTTGAGTTATTATACATATTTCTTCGGGGATGGCAAACGCGTGTGGCTGCAGCAGGACCAGCTAATCTAGTTGATGGATTGTGGCTTTGCCGAGGACTCCCCTCAGTCGCCTACGGCGACGGCTCCCCTCAAAGAGGGGAGCTAGGACTTGTCGTGCGTGATGATGGCCTTTTCGATGCCGCACAGTCTGGCGGTGGTGCCGCAGCTGCGGGCGTCGCGCGTGGCTTCGTCGCAGTTGTAGAGTTCGCCCATCGATCAGCTGCCGGGGGTTGCGCCCTCGCAGAAGTGGTACAGGAATTCCTTGTCTTGGCAGCCTTCTTCGCCACCTCGGTCTTCTCGACCGATTCCACTGCCTGTGCCGACTGGTTGCTGTGAGCCACCGGCGCTATTCCACAGAAATCGCCACCACCGCGGAGGCAATCGGACCATCGTGGCTCAGGGAAATATGGATATGAGGAATCAACCCCGCGCCGAAAGCCGAGCGCTGCGCCGAACGCGCATTCCGCCACTCCTGCATCACCGCATAAGGTCCATTATCAGGAGCAGAGGAATAAGCAGCGGAATAACGAGCGCCGGCAGCCGAATTCGCGTAATCAGTTTGGAAGACTGACGCCGCCCCCTTACCCAGAGACACATGCGGCACACCACGGGAATCATCCAAGATCTCGATTTCAGGCCACGGGAAATTATCAAGCGTGAACGGATAGGGGGCATCGCCAAGATAATCGCACCACGCTTTGAGGAACGCCTCCTTGCCTGCCCACTTGGCGGCCAGATGCACGGCCTCGTCATCGTTCTTCAGCCGTGCACGATCCGCCGCCTGACGTACCTCACGAACGGAAAACAGCGAGCGCATGCGCGAGCCGGGTTCAGACAGCTGCTCGGCGAATGCGGCGACGTCAACCACGTCATGACCTAAACCACAAGTATTCATGCTTCCTATTGTGTACCGCTTCACGCGTAATCTCTACACCTCATCAGAATTGGGGCCTGTTTTCCATTTCAGGGGGAAAAGATTCACTAGGCTGGATGAACCTCGCGCAATACCGCAAGCATCTTGGGCTGGCCGCCTAGCCGTCCAAAAAAACATCCGCGCCCCGCCCCGGAGGTCTATCTCCGTTTCGAGGGGCTGATTTTGACCGTCCCGGAGGTCTACTTCCGTTTCAAGGGGCTGTTGCCCAAGTAGACAAGACTCTAAAACGACAGAATGGCGTTGGCATTATGCCGCAGATACTCGTGATAT
>JAIJEI010000096.1 GCA_022739095.1 Bifidobacterium sp. | reverse complement strand
CCGCGAGATGTTCCTCAAGGACTACGCCTCCGTGTTCGACGGCGACCACCGCTGGAAGGGCCTCGACGTGCCGGAAGGCGAGCTGTTCGCGTGGAACGACAAGTCCACCTATGTGCGCAAGCAGACCTTCTTCGGCGGCATGAAGGCCACGCCGGACCCGGTCGCCGACATCCACGGCGCCCGTGTGCTGGCCCTCCTGGGCGACTCGGTCACCACCGACCACATCTCCCCGGCAGGCGCGTTCAAGGCCTCCAGCCCGGCCGGCAAGTACCTGACCGAGCGCGGCGTGGAGTCGAAGAACTTCAACTCCTACGGTTCGCGCCGAGGCAACCACGAGATCATGGTGCGCGGCACGTTCGGCAACATCCGTCTGCGCAACCAGCTGCTCGCCTCCGTGGGCGAGGAGGTGACGCCCGGCGGCTTCACCTACGACTTCCTCGCCAAAAAGCCGACCACGATCTTCGAAGCCTCCCGCGACTACATCGACAACAAGGTGCCGCTCGTGGTGCTCGCCGGCAAGGAATACGGCACCGGCTCCTCGCGCGACTGGGCTGCCAAGGGCACGGTGATGCTCGGCGTCAAGGTCGTGATCACCGAAAGCTTCGAGCGCATCCACCGTTCCAACCTGATCGGCATGGGCGTGCTGCCGCTGCAGTTCCCGGCGGGCGAATCCTACGAGTCCCTGGACCTCAACGGCACCGAAACCTACGATATCGCCGGCGTCGAGAAGCTCAACGAGGGCGTGACCCCCAAAACGGTCCACGTCACCGCCACCCACGAGGACGGCTCCAAGACAGAGTTCGAGGCGGTGGTCCGCATCGACACGCCCGGTGAGGCCGACTACTACCGTAACGGCGGCATCCTCCAGTACGTGCTGCGCAACCTCATGAAGTAACCACTCGGCTCCCCTCGGGTGAGGGGAGCTGTCGCCGGAGGCGACTGAGGGGAGACTCAAAGGCCGGTGTCCAATATGGGTACCGGCCTTTTTCTACTTTCCAATCTGCTATACTATATAGCAATATTGGATTGGAGGATGCCATGACCATGGTCCAGATGAACGTTCGCATTGATGCGAAGCTGAAGAACGAAGTCGATGAGGTACTCAAGGACAAAGGCGTATCGGTGAGTGATGCGATTCGTGCGTTGTGGTCATATATTGCCGACCGTAAGGAGATGCCGATATTGGAAACAACCGCCGAAGAGCAAGCCCGCGAGGCGGAAAAGCAGCGCAAACTGAAACTGATTCGAGAAGGTGCCGGATACGTGCACAAGGAACTGGTCAAGGCCGGACTGATTTCCGAAGACACTGATCTTATGGAAGGGCTCACCTACAAGCAGCTCCGCGATGAGGCATACGACGAGCAGCTGAAGAAATACAGGCATCAGTCGGATTATCTGCGTTATCTGGAGAAGGAGTGTGATCTGTCATGAGCCAGCCAAAGCAGGTGTCAATACTATGCGACACCAATGTCCTCATTTATTACATGCTCTGTACACCTCGATTCATCAATGATGTCGTGAAATTGTTCGAGCTATGCATTGAGCGAGAAATAAAGCTGTCCTGTGCGTCGCTGTCGCTGAAGGACGTGTTCTACATCACCCCGGAGCGATTCAAAGAGCGATTCATGAATGACGAGTCCACAGTCGTTGCGGCCACCGCCAAGCTGATGTTGCCGGAAGTGGCATGGTCGGGAATCAGCAGGCTCAAAGAGCTGATGACAATAATGCCGATTGGAGCGGAGGAATGCGAGGTGGCGCAGTCATTGCGTCACATCCATAACGATTTCGAGGATGACCTTATCATCGCCGCGGCGAAGCAATCCGGGGCCTCGTATGTGGTGACGTATGACAAAAAACTAGCCAAGCATTTTCCCGAATATTGCAAAACGCCGGCCGAAATCGTGTCGGCGCTGGAATAGATGGGTTTGTGACTCCCGTGGGGAGCCACAATGCTTATTGGCTTATTGCGCTTACCGACTTACTGGTAATTCACTGTGCTTGGCGGAACTGTTTCCAGATGTCGCTGAGCTTCTGACCGTTGCGCGTGAGCTTCCACACGTCCAGACCGCCGCCGCGACGTCCTCCGGCGGCTGCGCGGGCCGCTGCGGTCGGAGTCGGATATTCGGAGCCGTCATCCAGACGGAGACGACCGTTTTCGGTGACCGTGGCGAACCAGCGCTCGCCCTTGCGCGGCCGCTCCCACACCAGCCGCTCGCCCGGCACCAGCAGACCCGCGTCAATCACCTGCCGGATCGTGACACGCCGTGAACTGTGGGACGGGCGTGGAGAGGTCTTCGCCAATTCCTCGACGTTCTGCGCGGTCAGATCGCGATTGTCCTTGTCATACCGGATACCCCAGTATTCCACGATGAGCCGGATCTCCTCCTCCTGCCTTGTCCCAAGCAGGGAGGGCGTGCAGTCGGCATAATCCTTCAACTGGTTGGTCAGCGGGAAGCGGCGCGAATCCGCGCGTAACAGCATGCGGTCGCGACGTGCCGGATATTCACTCAACCTGTCCAACTGGTCTTCCGGGCCCTGCACCAGCGCCATATTGCCGAGTCGGTACATCCAGAAATCATGCTGATCCTGCGGCCAGTCCGCAAACGATTTCGACCGTTCGATATCCAACGGCATAATCGGCAGCGCACTGAACCGGCGTGGTCGATCCAACTGCATGCCGGCCTTCTGCTCGTTGGCGCGAATCAGCAGCAGACGGACCAAATCGCCGTCGCCCTGCATCTCGCCATGCAAACGGACCAATGCGCCCTCACGGTCGCCGTCCGATACATGCAGGCCGTTCACGCGCTGGACCAAATAGCCCTTGTCGAGGTCGCGGATGGCGGCGTTCGCATAACCGCGCCGCTCCAACGCCCCGGTGCGGTTCAGTGTGCGGATGCCGGTCACCTGTTCCAATGCGGTCAGAATTTCCAGCAGCCGACGCTCGTCATGGGCACCCAACGATTCCAGCGTGGCCGTGCTCCGGGCAGCGCGCGAGGCACGAACCACAAACGGCGACAAATCGGCGTCGCCCAGCTCGCGATACGAATTGACCAACGCCCACATGGCCACGGGCTTCCACTCGTGGCTGCGGTAATCATCCAATCCCTCAAGCCGACTACGCACTTCGGCGGGCAATATGGTGTCGCTGGGGCGCGCGATGATCCGCCACGCCATCGCGTAGGGTGCCAGCACCTGGTTGATGAACGTGGGCACCGTGCCTTTGTCGATGTACGGTTGCAGCACGTCGGCCAGGAAATCCTCGATGAGCTTGTCGGTGGCCGGCTTGTGCGTGAGCACGAGATGCAGATAGGCGAAGAATTCCTCGCAGTCATGCGGATCGTCGCCGATAGGGTCAATGATGTCATCCCAACGGGCGGCGTACACGTCAAGTTCGGCGGTCGACAGGCCGGCCGTGGCGCGCACCTTGAACACGTCGGACGGGGTGAGCGGCAGACCGCGCATGTTCATCACGTCGAAGATACGATGCGCGCCGTCGAGATCGTCGGTGGTCACGATGACCAGCGTCACCTCGTTGACCAGATACTGCGCGAATTGCTGGCGTTCGGTATCCGACCAATTGGAAATCTCGTCGTACGTCTTACGGATGTTGGCGACGATATTGCGTTGCGCTGCGGTCGCCAGATCATCGTCGTTCATATCGAACACGGATTCGAGATTGTCTTCCTGCACATGTTCACGGAAGAACGCCGCGTCGCGCTCGCGCAACGTGAGGCGAGGCTCGGTGACGATGCCGCGCAGCTTGTCGCCGGGCTCCACCAGCAGCGCATCGAGTTGGCGCATGAGGTCCGGGTCGCGCTCCAGATCGCGCAACACGGCGATGATGATCGACAGGGATACCAGCCGCTGCTGCCCGTCGATCACGTCGTAATGGTTATCGCCCTCGCGCACCAGAATTAGCGAGCCGAGGAAATACGGGGTACCGGGCGACTTGCAGGCGTCATACAAGTCGCTTACCAGTTGCAGGATGTTCTCGGTCTTCCAGATGTAGGCCCGCTGGAATGAGGGGATCGTGAACCGGAAATCCGGTCTGAACACTTTCCCGAGTGGTAGTTCCTTCGCACTGATTGCCATGTCAGCCCCTTCGTCGCCGGCCTGTGGACGGTATGCCGGCATACCAATTTTGTGCTCAAGCCTACCAGTGTTCGCCCGGCGGCGGACGCATCACGCCGGCTCGGGCACCGACCCCTCATACAAGTAGAACGAAGACGGGCTTTCTCCCGGCACGGATGCGGGCAGTGACTGCTCGCACACCTGCGTCAGGCCGCGATGTACATAGAATCCGACATCGCACGTGGTATCCGTGAATAGGAAGTACTGACGTATGCCGGCTGCGCGGAATGCGCTCATCATCGTCTCGAACATGCGCCGGCCCAGACCGTGACCGCGCGCCGCCGGATCAAGTACGAACAGCACCACTTCAGCCGAATACTCATGGCCAATGTTCGCCGCCTGCTTACGCAGTTGCCTATCGACATGAAGAGTCCCGAGAATCTCGCTCGCAGCTGCCATGCCGTCGTGGGCAAACGCCAGTCGCAGTAGCTTGCGCAACGAATGACGCCGATGCACGTTCAGCGGGCTGCGATGGTCGAGCTCGTCGATACGCCCCACAATCAATGCGACGGGTTTATCTTCCAGCTCCGCGACAAAGGCCGTGGTCACACGCGCCAGACAGTTCTCCCAATCGGCCTCGGCTGCCAGCAAGCCGGTCCGCTCATCATATTCGGCGTACCAAGTGCGACGCACCAGGTCGATCAGCGCCGGATAATCGTCTTTACGTAACGTTCGAATAATCGCTTCACTCATGTTCTCCATTATGACTGATATGGCTCGATAACCGGACGTCTTACAGTCGCGCCGGCAAATCGGCCCGCTCCACCAGCCTCGCCATCTGCACGCGGCCCATATTGAGCTTGTCCGCCGCGGAGGAGAGATGCGTCTTGGCCGTACGCTCCGAAATAAACATACGGGAGGCGATTTCGGCGTTCGTATAGCCTTCCGCAGCCAGCATTACGGCCTCACGCTCGCGGTCGGGCAGTATGTCGAGCAGTGCGCGCGCCGCCAAGCCATGCAGTCCGGCCCCGTGAGCGGCATTGCGTGTGGCGTTGCCCGCGGAATCATGCAAAAATAGTCTTCGCCGTGAAAAGCGTCAACGACTATAACGGTAAGCCCACCGCTTTGGTGACTTATGAATGGACGAACAACATGTCCAAGAACAACTCGTTCGCCACTTTGGCCCACCCGAACGTGTTCCAGAACGGCACCGAACTGGAGACGGCAATATACTTCGATCAGCCTGAAGGCTATGACGCGAATTCGTATTTGGCCTAGGCGCAGCCCGGGGCCACGGCCACGGTGACGCTGGGCTATGTGCTGCAAAACGATTCGCCGATTACGGTGGATGTCACTGCGTTCCTGTCAACGGGTCAAGACACCAGGGTGACGCATACCTTCACGTTGCAGTGGATCGCGCGGCGGTCCAAGCTGCGATCGAATGTCAATCGAATCTCAAGTACATGCCACGCGCATGGTGGAAACGCCCGTTACGCTTTGAGATGAGCAGAACGAGCCGATCGATCCTATTCATGGAATGTTCAGCTTTGTTCCTCTAAGATTGGTACTGGAACAAACGCTAAAGGAGTGATTATGACATTCGGTCAGCAGCCCCAGAACAACGGGCAATACAACCCGCAATACAATACCCCCGACTACAACACCGCCCAGCAGGCGGGATACGGCCAGCAGTATGCACAGGCCGGATATGAGCAGCAGAACTACCAGTACGCCCAGCCGCAGGGCGCCCCCACCTACCAGTACGCGCCGCAGGGTGCGGCCGGTGCCGGCGCGGGTACCGCCACCATCAATACGACGATGACCTACAACTACGAGGAGGCCCGCCGCGTCTCCGTAACCAAGGTGTACGGCGAGATGACCATCGGCATCCTCGTCACCGCCGTGGTCGCCGTGCTCGGCCAGATCACCGGAGCCTACTACAGCTTCCTCATGGCCACCGGCATGGTGGGCCTCATCGGCCTGTGCGTGGTGCAGATTGCCCTGGCCGTGGTGCTCGGCATGCGCGTCACCAAGATGAAGTCGGCCACCGCGCGCGTCATGTTCTATGTGTACGCCGCATTGATGGGCTTCACCTTGAGCTCGATCTTCATGGTCTACGACCTCGGCTCGATCGGCGTGGCACTCGGTGTCACCGCCGTGTTCTTCTTCGCGCTGACCATGTTCGGCATGACTACCAAGTTCAACATGCTCAAGGCCGGCCCGATCCTGATGATCGGCCTGATCGTGCTCATCATCTCGCAGATCGTGCTCGCCTTCGTGCAGGTCGACGACATGACCAAGATCGTCTGCGCCATCGGCCTGATCCTGTTCGCCGGCATGACCATCTACGACGCGCAGTCCACGCGCGCGCTGCTGACCGAATACGAGGCCCAGGGCCCGGAAATGGTCAAGAAGATCTCCATCCTGTGCGCCCTGAACCTGTACCTCGACTTCGTGAACATGTTCCTCTACATCCTGCAGCTGCTCGGCAACAGGGACTAGCCTCGCCAGCCGATTGGTGAGCGGCATGTAGCCTGCTCGTCAAACGTCACAGCCCGACCACATTGTGGCCGGGCTTTTTCATGTCTGTCACATTCGCACGTTAGGCTGGCTCCCCGTGAAAAGACAAGAACTCGTAGGCATGCTGAGCCTGTTGTTGACCGCGCTGATCTGGGGTTTTGCGTTCGTGGCGCAGGTTCAGGGCATGGATTCGATGTCGCCGATGTTCTTCAACGCCACCCGCTTCACGCTGGGCGCGCTGTCCCTAGTGCCGATTCTGCTGTGGCAGCGTGGCCGGGGGAGCGCGGATAAGGGCGATACAGCCGGGGCCGATGTCGTTGGGACCGAGGCATCCGGGGCCGTCTCCACAGATGCCGCATCGAACGGTGCATCCGACGTCGTTACCATCACCGGTGCCAAGCTGAATGCGAACAAGCCCGATTCGGCCGTGGCGCGATTGCTCGCCAACCCGGTGGTCATTTCCGTGACCTGCGGCATCGTGCTGTTCACCGCCAGCACCCTGCAGCAGTATGGCATTCTGTACGGCAAATCGGCCGGCCGCGCGGGATTCCTGACCGCCATGTACATCGTGATGGTGCCGTTGCTGGCCTTCGTGTTCCTGCGCCGACGCATCGGCATACTGGTGTTCGTGGCCGTGGCGCTGTCCATCGCCGGCTTCTATCTGCTGTGCATCACCGATGGTTTCGGTTCGATCGGCCTGGCGGATATCCTGCTCGTGTT
>JAIJEI010000095.1 GCA_022739095.1 Bifidobacterium sp. | reverse complement strand
CCGCACCCACCTTTGAAATGGCGCGATTCCAACATGGCGTAGGACACCGAACCTACCAAATGAACGATAAATCGACCTAATGAACGAGATATCTATCAACGGTCGGCGGCGATGCGGGATTCGATCTGCTGGTCGGGCTCGTCATGCGGCTGTTCGAAACCGCCTTCGATGGCCTGCGCGTGCAGCAACTGGGCTACCACACGATCGGCCTCGATGGCGGCGATCTGGCGCGAAAACACGATGAACCAGCCGAGGAAGGCCATGCCGGCCAACGCCTCCACATTGGTCAGGGTGTTGTGGCCCAACATCATATTGGCCCAGAACGCGGCGCACACGAGCGCGGTCAGGTCGGAAGCCACCATCACGGCTTTGGAGAGGCGCGGAGCCAGCCACGGCAGGAGTCCGAACAGCAGCAGCATGACGGCCGGCAGTCCCTTGGCGCACACATTGTGCAGGATATGGTGCGGCGTGTATCGGAAGACGCCGATGCCGATAAACGCCAGGCCGGACACCGTCAGCAGGAGGGACAGCACGGCGATGCGCGCCGCGAAATGCGGGATCTCATAGCCGCGGTTCGGGTCGCTTTTGGTGCGGTCATGCCATAGACGCCGCAACCGTTCGGTGGCCACCAGTTCGGAGATGGCGAAGTAGCTGACGATGATGATGCACGAGCCGGCAAGGATCAGCGTGGAGTTGAACATGCGCGCCGCGAACGTGGAGCGGTCGCCAAGCTGGGAGAAATTGTTGAGATACCAGTACGGGTCATCGGTGGTCATGCCGGCGGTGGCCACGCCGGAGACGACGAAGAACGGCAACAGGCCGGCGATGGTCTTGGCGTTCATCATCTCCGCCTGCACGAAGGTCATGTATCCCACCACGCCGGCGAACGCCGCGCAGACGCTGGAGATGTATCCGGAGAAGATGGCATTGCCCATCATGTCGTTGGCCACACCGACGAGCGCGAACGACGACAGGAAAATGGTCGCGGCATACACCACGGACAGGGACGCGATCTCGAAGACGCGGCGGATCGGCGCGAACCAACCGTGCCTGAGGTTCAGGGAGCGGGACTTGCGCCCATAGCCGATGATGAAGGAGAAGACGCCGCATAACGCCACGATGCCCGCGCACACCATGAACCGGCGTTGCGTCAGCTGCCAGATGGGCGGAGCGTATTCCATGTACAGGTTCATCGAGATGGCGCCGATGACGGCGCAAACCAAGAAGGAGACCAGACCCGAAGTCTCCGCACGTTGATGACGTCCCATGCGCGGCCCCCTGCTCACTCGTTCGCATGCATTCCTCGCACCACCATACATACAAGGCGCTACCGCCGTGTCGGCGTAGCCGGGTGCGATGGTCGTCAGTCCGAGGCGGATTCGTTACGGACGTCACCTCGGGCGGACCATTCGGCGTGTCGCCCGGCAATCCAGCCATTGTTGTTCTGCATAAGACAGAAGAAGGCAAAAGCGGGTAACCCCACCAACGAACAGTCAATCCATGGACAATACGTTGACAGGGCACCCGCCTACCGTCGGTGAAAGGCGTTAGATGGTCCGACGCCGTCTGGTGATGATTAGAATCGCCACAGCAACCGCCGAGAAGACCACTACGGCCCCGCCGATCATCATGACGTCCACACCAAACAGCGAAAGGCCTAATGTTAAAAGCCGAAGATAGGAGTTCATTCCAGCAAGTCCATCCTCTACGTAGGCTTCCGACCATACAATTGGAAACAATGGTTTGTCACTTTGAAGGAGAAAGTCATGGCCAAAATCGATGCCGATGCGATGTCCCACAGAACATTGGAGACCGTTGCTGCGCTGGCGAAATTGCCTGTAGTTCGCGTTAATCGTGAAGCATTCCTCAGAAAACAGTTCAAGGATTCCGAATACTTGAACCAGATTCTGCAGGATGGTCCGCAAAGCGTGTACACACCTGAGTCACTGAGGAAAAAGACAGATAAGATTATCGCCGCCAGCGCGACTGCGACTTCGCTGACCTCGTTTGCTGCAGGATTACCCAGCAATCCCACAGTCATGGCTGCTGCTGGGGGTGCAGATGTCGTCCAGTGCTTCGGCTTTGCACTCAATATGGCTCAGCAACTTGCTTATCTGTTCGGCGATGATGAATTATTCTCCGACGATATGGATAACCTCTCGGAGCAAACTCAAAATAGAATCATTGCATACCTTGCTGCAATGCTCGGAGTCAGTGGATCCGCAACTCTCGTGCTTCTCGTATCAAAGAAGGCAGGAGGAACCATCGGCAAGAAAGTCGCAGCCAAGGCCCTAACAAAAACGGTCTGGTACCCGTTGCTGAAGAAAGTGACAGAGGCTGTAGGCGTCAGAATCACCAAACAAACTGTAGGGAAAGTAGTTACCAAGGCCGTTCCCGTCATCGGTGGAGTCGTCTCCGGTGGCATCACTTATGTCACCTTCAAACCAATGGGCAAAAGGTTCGCGGACATGCTTGTCAAACGCGCCAAGGGCGAGTTGACCGATGATGATGGGCTGGAACTGAATCCAGAGTTCAAGGAAAGGCTCAGGAACGAGCGATCCGAGATTGAAACATTGACGATGAAGATGTCATTGTAGAGATTCAGGAAGAGGGCTCCTCCGCCTCTGCCACCCAGATCAACGAATCCTGATTTGGGAAAACGGCGGGGAGGGATTTGGCCAATACTCCGGGGTAGCCGAACGCCAGACCAGTAGGATACCGTTCCCAGACCTGTTACCAATCCGAACTCTTGAACGGGACGGCGGTCGGTTTGAGGGACGGAGAGCCTTTGACTTTCTGCCTTGCCCATGCAAGGCTTTTGTCGCTTTTGAGTTGGTTGCAGCAGCGATGCATCTTCTCAAGGTTGCGCAGATCAGTCGCGCTTCCGCCGTGACTCACTGGAATGATTTCGTCAACTTCGACGCTCATTGGATCGAGCCATGCGATCGCGTCGTCTATCGGTCTGTCGCAGATGGCGCAGGGCACTTGTTGCGCGAGCACCCGCTGTCTGGCGAGATTGCGGGCCTAGCGGTTGATGCGCCGTGGATCCCTGTAGTTCCTACCGTGGGGCATGTTGGTCGGCCTACGCGTGAAGGGTGCCGTGATGCCTGTATCGCAAGCGGAATCTTCAATTATGCGTGAGGCTTGGCGGCCTTCACGGCACCCGTGGGTATGAATATGCCCCACCAGAGAAAGGAGCAAAGCCGGCGGGGCGGGGAAAGTCTTGGAAGATTGCCTTGGTGTTCCCTGCATTGAACGACAACACTATCATTTTCGCCGCGTTGCATTTCCCATGCAAGCCCCACAAGGCCTTGCGTCTACCAGATATTCGATATGGCGGAATCCGTTACCGAAGGTAACGGTATCCTCGGTCTTCCTGTTACAGCCGGAAATCATTGTTGGCGTTGGCTTCCGAGCCCCTTATGTATTCCTCTGTAACAGGTGCAACAGGCGCAGCATGGGAGTCGTGTGGTGAGAATGAGGGTGGATGGGGCCGGTTGCATCGGTTACATGTGTTACAGCCTTCATCGATCGACGGTATTCCAACGGTTCCGTCGTAACGGGCGACCGTTACGTGTTGCTGTCTGGTAACGGATGTGGAGTGCTTGCGCCCACGGTCTGTAAAGTATAGATCAGCTCCGAGATGGAGAACCTGGACCCGAGCGTGATCACGGTGCCGATATCCGTATAATCCTCCTTAGACGATGAAGGCGGCTTCCTGCACCGCGCCGAGAGCCACGGTGGCGATAACCGTCCCTCAACACGATTTCAAACCCCAAAACGAGACGGCCCTTCAGGCAAACAAGAAGACTTATTCCCCCACTCCCCAAGCGGGAGTAGGGCTGCCGGTCGGGCTGACAGGATTCGAACCTGCGACATCCTGTTTTCGCCTGACAACTCTTTGTTCATCTCACTGGTCTTTGATAGTACCAATATCGTTGGAAAATGGCGGTTTCCAATTTTTGGTTGTTCTTATTGAATCGACTGGGATTGGCTCATCGTGACGGTCATTGTTACTGGTTTTTTACTGGAATTGACTATTATGGAGCCGGTAGCGTTCGGCGTGTCGAAGCACCCCTGCAGGTTGTCCTCCGCCTGAATATACCGACTAGTTGATGAGCCGTTAAAAGTAAGTTGCCGTGACGGACTATCGCATTGACGCTTCATAGAAGTATCATCGATACCAGCACAAAGAAAGGATAAGACATGCCAGATCAGCAACAAGAGCAAACTTGGAAGCCCACGGTGCCGCCCAGTTATGCCGACCCCGAGAATCAGACGTACATCCTGCAGCATTCCGCAGATTCAAGCCACTTCCACACCTTGTAGGCGCTATGCTCTTTGTAGGCGCTATGGTCATGCCCAGTAACAAGGCAACCGACTCCAAGGAAGCGAATCCAGAGGATTCTGATCGTCCTAGAAATGAGGAGGAAGTCATCGCATCCTTGGAATGCGTGCTGAACGAAGTCAACCGACAGCAAGACTATCGCCGTCATCAGGTCGATACGTCCGTGCAACTCAGCAGGCAACTGATAGGATTCGTCTCCCTCACGTCTCCGTTCACCGCTCTGGCAACTGTGCAAGTGCAATGGCTGAGGTGCATCGCGCTGATCCTTCTAGCCGTTGCCGTGGCGTTCGGTTTGATTGATATATTCAATCCAGCTCGTGGTGAAGACGAGCTACCATTGGACAAGCTACGTGTCGACGCCTGCGCCAAGAGCAAGCGCTCTGTTCTTCTGTACCAGATTGACAACAAGATTGAGAATGAGGCGAAGGCCCGCGCCGACGAGGACAAACGTATACGTTGGATTAAGTATGGATATATGTTCTTAGGCGCGTCTGTATTGTGTACGGCATTCTCCGTTGTTGACTATGGTTCAATCGCTAACTGCATCATGCGCTAATTAGCTGTTTTCGCCGTGAGAGAACAGCTCGTAGGATTCGTGAGCAAGACGGCTGACGGCACAGTCGGATTGTCGCTTTTCTGCCATCATTGGGAGATGGAACACTCAGATCATGAATTAGACCACGCTCTTGCGAACAGCGTCGTCAAGGGAGCCTTGGTGGCGTTGCTGCATACGCCTAACTACGAACCAGGCCACTTGAGATCGCACGCAACGTATGCGGGCTAACCGAGCTGATGGAAGCCGTCGCCTGCAGGAATCTGATTCTTCCGTTTACGTTGCGATCCGGGGTCAAGAATCTGGATGGTTAGCGGACCAGTCCCGATCTTTGCTGTTGTCTCGGCTCTAGTCCCAGTGCAGCGGATGGAGGATGCCATGCCGGTATGAATCATCCTGCGCCAGGAAATCAAGGATCCTGTGCGAGTATTCCCGGTCGCCGTTGATACGGTCAACGAGATACATGAGCACAATCAGCGAGTTGCCAACTGATTTGTCTTCGTATGCAAATTCCGGGAACGCCGCCCTCATATCCTTGAGCACCGCCGGGGTGATCACCATCTCGCGGTTCCACAGGCGAGAGTGATGTGAGCACAGGTTGCGCAGGTAAACCATCGCGTGCACGATTTCCGAGGCACGGCGGCGGTTCTTGCACAATCCCAGCGAGAGCACTGTCTTGGCCACGGCATCCATGTCCAGATGCAACTGGAGCATCTTGGACAAGGTATCGAACGGTAGCACCTCCACCACGGCCCACACCGGTGGCTGCTCGTGCTGGTGGCGGTAGTGGCGGATGCATACCTCGTGGGAACGGGACACCCAGCCCTTGATGTTCGAGATCAGGGAGTCTCGCTTCAACATGCCGTTCGGATACGCGATGTCACGATAGGAATCCGGCTCGTCATAGTTGTAGGCGTTGCCGTTCAGCGCCAGGTTGTAGGCGAGGCGCGCACGGAGTGTCAGTTCCAGACGCGAGGTGCCCTCAAGGATAAGGCGGCGGAACTGGTCGTCCAGCATAAAGGGAGTAAGGAAATCGGATACCTTCGCACCTGGTCGGAAATCATTGTCACCGTTCGCCGGATCCCTCTGGAGCGGGCGGAAATACGCGGACAGGCGATAGTAGTTATTGTCCAACAGGATGCCTGGCATGCCGGGCACATCGATGGTCAGGCCGCGCTGCTTGAGCAGTTCGATCATCTCGGACACCGACTTGGCCTGCTTACGCACCTCTCCGCCTCCCATGGATAAAACAAGAGCCCCCGGATTTGAGCACTGTTAGGAGGCTTGGAGGCTACTGTTGATGTAAATGCTATATCAACCGGCTCACAGAAGCAAGTGGCAATTTCCTGTAACGCTTCCCTGAAATCGCCTACATTGCCCGTAAAATAGCTCTTATCTAGAAGATTCAAGGGATTTTTCTGATACTAGAGCAATCCCACATATTGGGTCATTGGCCTATGCTCTCCTTGGACAGCTTCTCATCGAATGCTTGGTTGACGAGCATGTACACGGCCTGCGCAACGCCACCACGCCCGCAAGCGCGATGCCCCACGTGCAGGTGCCGTCGAATCCGCCGGTGGCGGCGATGGCGATGGTGCCGAACCGGATGGATGCGGCGAGGGACACGGGTCCGACGTATCCGCCGGGAATATACTTCTTGCACACCCGAACGAACGCGGGCACGATCAACGCCACGAACCCGGACCCGAGCGTGGTCACGGTGCCGATATCCGCATAATCCTCCTTGGACGATGTAGGCGGCCTACGGCATCGACGCCTACGAAAGCGGGTTCGGCATCAGAAAAAGACTGGGCCGGACGCCGGTGCTAACCCATCAACACGCGCGGATAAGACCCACGTTTCTTTACTCAACCCAGAAGCCCCACTCCCCGAGCGGAAGTAGGGCTGTCGGTCGGGCTGACAGGATTTGAACCTGCGACATCCTGCTCCCAAAGCAGGCGCGCTACCAAACTGCGCTACAGCCCGATGTGCCACATACGGCACAAGCTCATACTATAAGCGATGCCCGGTACATGTCATGGCGAGCAAGCGGCCGACCAACCAAAGCCAGCCAATCTGGAACGGCCCAAACCAACCCGGAACAGCCCGGACCAACCCAAATCGGCCCAGTCCGGACCCGCCAGACCGCATCGCGCCCGCATCGCTCCCGCCGGCGTCACGCCCCCATGGGCTTCTTGGGCTTTTTGTCGCTCATGAGCATGAGGAAGCTGCGGGACTGGGCGGTGATCATGAAGCCCGCCTCATAGCTCAGTTCCGGCCCATCCGGGTTGTGCGTATCCACGACCAGCTGCCATTTGCGGCCGTATCGCTCATCCGGCAGGGTGAACATAATCGGTTCGTAATGCGCGTTGAAGATCAGGATGAAGTCGTTGTCGACCATCCGGTTGCCGTACCAGTCTACCTCCGGAATATCCGAACCGTTCAGATAGATCATCATGGAGAACGC
>JAIJEI010000094.1 GCA_022739095.1 Bifidobacterium sp. | reverse complement strand
GTGACGGACGCGCAGCGGCTCACGTTGGGCATCGGCGGTCTGGAATGCGGGCAACGCTATGAGTTCCGCGTGCGCGCGGTTCCCACGTATTCCGACCGGCTGGGCGAATGGAGTCCGGTGGTCGTGGCTTTGGTGGCCTCGGATGTGACCCCGCCCAGCGTGCCCAGCAAGCCGGTACTCACCAGCAAGCTGGGCGTGGTTGACGTCCAATGGGACGGCAGGAACACTGCCGGCGGCGGCATGGAACCGGATTTCGACCACGTGGAGGTCGGCATCAGCGACTCCAACGGGAACTGGAAATACCGGGATAGCGTGGCGCGTGACGGCTACTGCCATGTGACCGGGCTTGAACTGAACAGCACATGGTGGTTCGCGCTCAGGAGCGTCGATCATTCCGGCAACAAGTCGGCGTGGAGCGCGAGTGCCAGCGTCAAGGTCGCCCCGGTGCTCACGCAGGAGGATCTGAACAAGAGCGCCGAACAGATTCTGGCGGCGGCGAAGAACGACGCGGCCCAGCAGGTCGCCGTGGTCGACAAAAAACTCACCGAGACCGGCGCGCGGATCGAGGCGAACAAGGAGGCGCAGGACAAGGCCGACGCGGCGATAAGGGCCGACGTGTCGAAGAACGCGCAGGCCATCACCGACAACAAGAACGCGCAGGCCTCAGTGGACAAGGCGCAGGACGCCGCCACCAAGAAGGTGTCGGACGACCTCGCGGCGGCGAACAAGACGATCAACGCGAACAAGGCCGCCACCGACAAGGCGCTGGCCGAGGCCGAGAAGAAGGCCCAGGACGCCTACGACAACGCGGTCAACGCGCAGAAGACCGCCGACGGCATGCACTCCATCTTCAAGGGGCCCGACGACCCGCGCAACGACAAGTCGAACACGGTGAGGGCCGGCGACTTCTGGTTCGTAACCCAGAAATACTGGACCCGTTGGCTCGGCGAGGCGAACAACAGCACCTCACTGCTGGCGGACTTCTACACGTATTGGGAGGGCGCGGCGAACGACAGTGCGAGCGTGCTCGTGCCGTTGAGCTCGCGCGTCACCGCCGTGAGACAGTTCGACGGCACGCAGTGGAACGAGTTCAACCTCGTCGCCAGCAACATCATCGCCACCGGCTCGATCACCGCGCAGCTTGTGGACGCGGAGTTCTTCCACGGCCGCACCATCGTCGGCGGCACGTACCGCACCGAGGGCGGCAACGTGACCATCACCGACTCGGGCATCATATTCAGCTACCGCAACCGGCACCTGCTGAGCTTCGCCAGCGATTCGAGCGGCAAATGGCAGCTGACCATGGACGCGCCGATCGTGTCGGACGCGAGCATGAGCGCGCCGACCATCACGGGCGGCACGATCACCAGCGCCGTCTACAGGACCGCGAACGGCAGGCTGACCATCAACGACGCGGGAATCGTTCTGAAGAACGCCTCCGGCACCAGCACGCTGGCGGCGGACTCGGCCACCGGCAGCGTGACCCTCGTCGGCACCGTGAAGGCCAGCCAGGTCACCGGTTCGACGATCACGACCACGAACGGGCGCATGCTGTGGAACGATGCCGGCCTCGTGCTGGAGGACGCCAACGGGAGCATAACCCTGTACGCGAGTTCGATGGACGGCAGCGTGACCATGAAGGGCTCGCTGACCAGCGGCAGCACGCTCTCCGGCGTGACCGTCACCGGCTCGATCATACAGACCACGGGCGCCGCGAACAGGGGCGTCAAGCTCACCAGCGGCGGACTCGTCGGCTACGATTCCTCGGGCAACGCGAAATTCGCGCTGGACACCAACGGCAACCTGAAGATGGACGGCGGCATACTCGCCAACGGCACCCTGACCGCGCCCACCGTCAACGCGGGAGTCATGACCAGCACCGTCATCAACGCGCCGGTCGTCCAGTCCAGCACCGCCGACAACACGGGTTGGAAGCTGAAGGGCAACGCGCTGGACATGTGGGACTCGAAGCGGAACCATACCGTGCATCTGGACGGCGAGGGCGCGAACAACCTGCTGACCGGCACGTTCCAGACGAGCCTCACCGGCCGTCGAGTCGTAATATCACCGACGTTCAGACAGTCGACGATCAACAGCGATGACAAGACCGAAGGCTCAGGCATCGAATTCCAGCACGGGCGCGACGGGCGCGACGCCTACATCGCGTCGGAATCCCGGACCAACTATAAAGGCGAGGTCTCCGCCATCGTAATCAACGGAGGCCGGTTGAGCGACACCGATCCGGGGTCGTTCATGCGTTTGGGCGAATACAAGGAGGCGGACAACGCCACCAAAACCGGCGAAGCCTTCCTAGCCGCGTACCGTGATTATTCCAAAGGCAGCAAGAGCGGTAAAGCGCAACTGGTATTGGAGGCCGACCCGACGTCCAAATACCATACATCCGCCGAACTCTCGGCGGCAGATCCGAACGGTAGCGTCGGCGTAAGTGCGGACATCAACTCCGGGTATCTGTACCTCGGCGGGTTCCTCGGCCTGTTTGGCGAGGGGCGCGGAACGTTCCGGACGGCCTATTTTCGTAACGGGATAATGAGCGGCGAAGGGTGGATGACGCAGACGTACACGTATGCCTCCCCGGCCAAATACGGCTTATACCATGCGCATGTCTCCGCCGACGCAATGGGGTCGGTCATGGTCGGTTCGAACAATGATTCGGCGAGCGGCTGCGGCCTGTGGGCGCGTGGCGTCGGCAACGGCGTCAATATCCCATACGGCACTCAGCTGCTCGCCATCCTGGCCAAACAGTAGGAGGCGTGGTGGGAACGAACATCTACGGCGACGTGTTGGCCGTGACCGGTGACGACGGGACGGGTCATCTCATCCCGTTGGACGCGATCGCCTCGTGGGGCGAGCTCCTCGGCTGCGACACGGACATGGAAGCGGTCGCGGCGATCATACGGGTCCGGTCGAACAGGTCAGACCCGGGCGTCATCGACCCGGCCACCGGACGCAACGCTTGGACCAGCGCCTACGAGCAGGTGGAGCGCGACGAGTTGGCGGACCGTCAGCAGACGCGCATGGCCGCGTTGCATCCCGTGCTCACGGCGTCCGGCGCGTTGTCGCCGGACGGTCGCGAGGAGACCCGTCGCCTGCTCGGATTGGACGCGATGCCCGTCATGGAGGATGCGGACGGTCGGCTCGCCGACACGCTGGCCGGTGTGGCCGACCGCATCGCCGTGAAGCGCGACCGGTTCCGCCGACAGTCGATCGATTATCTGACCGACCATCGGCGTTGACGCGGGCCGGGGACGGCCACGCGCATCGACTCCGCCGGGATGGCATGGATTCCCACGCCATCCCGGCGAAAAAGGCAAACAACACAACAGCAAAGGAGTAATCATGACAGCATCCGACGTTCCATCATCCGGCGCGCGACCGGCGGCGGATGGCGTGCTCGACCTGCGCCCGCCGAAGGAGTCGGTGCGCGCGGAACTGTGCCGACTCGGATTCGAGTATTCGTCCGCCGACCAGACGGGCGAATCATGGCGCGACTATCAGCGCGGCGTGCTTGCGACGTTCGACGATTCCGGCACGTCCGTCAAAGTGACGGATGTTAAGACGAATCTCGGCCGCACTTTGACGCTCGAAGAGCTTAAGGCCGTGACCCGAATCGACACGATGACCGCCGCAGACTAACCCCCTGCTTTTCACCCATTTTTCAACCCCTGCAATCCAATCGGATTGTGGGGTCTCGCATTGAAAGGAGACTCATCTTGACTCAGATTCCAGCCGACGCGAACGCCGTCATCGACCAGCTCTCGCAACAGATCGGCACACTCAACAAGCAAATCGCGATCCTGTCCAGCCAGCTCGCGGCAGCCATGAAACTGATCCCGCAGGATGTGCTCGACAGTCTCGACAAGGAGAATCATGCAGAGGATTAATCTTTTCCCCAATCCTGTTTTTGCCGGACCGCTTACCGGCATCTCCCATTGGGGTGGCGCGAATGGGACGGTCCGTGATAATGCGTTGCACGTCACGGGACAGAATGGCGGATATGGCTTCAATGTTACGGTTCCATTCAACGTTCCGCTCGTCTTGTTGATGAGAGTGGATGCCAGCGAAGATAACGTCGCGGGCATAATGATCATTCAGACAACTGATAAGCCCGAAATTAATAATATGTTGGGTTCCCAAAGATTCAAACGGGGGATATCGGATGTCTTGCACAGATTCACGGTCACCTCCCATGGGTTTCGATTCGAGGTAAATCCAAACGGAATCCGTGACGTGGCGGTATCGAATGTGCTCATCGAACGCGCCGACACGTATGACGCGGCGCTCGGGGGGGGGTATCCTCGCTTCTTCACCGGCGACACCATGCCACTCGGCTGACGCCGCGCACCGGGATGGTGATGCCCGATGATGGTCACGAACCTATGCACGAGACCATCCTCGGCCATCACCTTGTCGGCAGGCCGTTGGGTGGATATCACGACCATACCGAACAAGCCAGGGACGAAATATTTGGTCAGCGCCTACGTGAACGTCACCGGCGGCACTATCTCGATGAGAGCGTATGGCGACATCAGTGCAAGCCAACGTGTCAGCTACGCGTTGACCGCCAGCGTTCCCGGTCCGATGTCAATGTATTATTCCGTCAAGTCAGGCAATCCGACCGTCACCGTGACAGGTATTCTCATCTGCACGTGGGACGAGTATCAGGAGAACAAGACCCTGCTCGACGGCATCAGATATTTCACCGGGGACACGATGCCGCTCGCCTGACCCCTTTGGGGGTGGTGGCATGAGCCTGGTAACGAATCTGATTCCGAATCCACTCTTCATGCTCCCGAACAGTACCGTCTCGACATGGGAGACAACCGTGCAGCATGTCGACCCTGATGGCATACTCATTACGCCAAACAGCGGCGCTGTCAATCCTAGTGCCAATATCCGACTAGGCAAACCGGTCTCCGGTGATTTCCATCTGAACTTCTGGGTTTCCCAAGTGCCAGAAGATAGCAGATGGCATGAGAACGGTATCGCCTACGCATCCATCGCAGCAAATAACTGGGGACTTCTGTTTCCTCATAACAATACAGGCGGAAACACACTCCTTGGTTTTGATTTTCATATGGACGACATGCAATCCCTCCAGTTGAAGTGTCCGTTGAATCATCCGCTGCGATTCTCGGCAATCAATCTGATGACACAAGCGGATTGGAAGGAATACAAGAGGCTCGTCCCAAGAATGTACGCACTGTACGGCGACCTTATGCCACTGCAAAACTGATTTTTAAGGAGATGCAATGTGTTGCAGAATTTTCTAGCTGGTTTTGGCGGGGTGGGTGGCGCGTGCGCGCTCATCACACTGCTGCTCAGGATATGGCCGGGCGCGTTGGACGCGTTGGCGACCGGCCTGTACGCGCACGTGCGGCCCGAACGCCTGCCCTATGACAGTCCGCTTTCCCAGCATTTCGCGAAAACACGGACTTTGGGAGAGCGGACAGCGAAGATCGACGACCGTATGGACGAGCTCTGCCGCGACACGATCAAGAACACGATCATCAGCCTGATCTACGGCGACAAGGACACCGACCACAGCGAGGCCGTCCGCTACGAGCTCGCGAAGCTTGAGAAATTGGACGCGCAATGCTGGATCGTCAACGCCGCCGAAAAATATTTGGAGGACCGGCAATGACGCATCTCACGATCGCAGGCGGCATATACCTGCTGCTCCTCGCGCTCGTCATCATATTCAATCATGGCGCGAACAGGCATTGATTTTCACACTGGTTTTCAAAGCCATCCCATTCCGGGATGGCTTTTCTATTGCCCCTTGACTCGGGGCGGGAAGGAGAGGATATGAAGATCCTCGACAAAAGCAAGCATAAACACGGACTCCTGCACCGGCGCGTGGGCATGACGCTGACCGCGTTCGTCGCCGCGGTCTCCATGGCGTTCGCCCCGGCGGCGATGGCCGACATGCAGGGCATCGACGTGTCCAACTGGCAGTGCGGCATCGACATCGCCAACACGCAGGCGGACTTCGTTGTCGTCGGCACCACGTGGGGCACGGGACAGGTGTACAACAACTGTCTCGTGTCCGGCGTCAACACGGATGCGAACCGTATGATCGCCCAGGCGCAGGCGTCCGGCAAACGGTTCGGCCTCTACCATTACGCCATGGGCGGCAACCCCGAGGCCGAGGCCCGGTTCTTCTACGCCAACACGTCGAACTATTGGCGTCACGGCATCGTCGCCCTTGACTGGGAGATGGACGACAACCCCGCATGGGGCGACTGGGACTGGGTGCGCCGGTTCATGGCTGAGTGTGAACGGCTCTCGGGCGGCGTCAAGCCGCTGCTCTACACCGGCCCCGTGGCCGGCGCCATCCCCGGCGACATCCGCGCCGACTACGGTTTGTGGATCGCCCAGTACGCGAACATGAGCCCGACCGGCTATCAGGCCAATCCGTGGATGATCGGCGCATACGGCGAGGCCATGCGACAGTACAGCGGCACCGGTGTCGTCAACACGTGGAGTCCCATCGACCTCAATGTGTTCCGTGGCGACGCATGGCAGTGGGACCTGTACGCCAACCCGACCGGCGACTCCACGCCACCGGCCACACCGGCCGCGCCCGCACAGCCGAACACTCCCCCGGCCGACACCAACACGGGTGGCATCAGCCACACCATGCAGTGGGGCGAGACCATCTGGGGACTCGCGGTCGCCTACAACGCATGGCCCCTGTCCGCATGGCACACGCCCTCCGGTGACATCAACCGCTACTACGTGGGCGATGTCGTCACCTACGGCGGAGTCTCCGCAACCATGCCGTCCAACGGGGTCTCCAAGACCATCCAGTACGGTGACACGGTATGGGAGTTCGCCACCTCACACGGTTACAGCGTCAACCGCTGCACCGTCCCCTCCGGCAACATCAACGTCTACTACCCCGGTGACGTGGTGACCTGCCGCTAAACCAACCGATGCCGCCGTCACCCCGACGGCGGCACCAAGGACGGCAGCAGCGGCGACATTTACACGCGCGTCTGCTACATCGACAAACGCGTGCGCGAAATGAGCGCCACCGTCACCGCACAGGCCGCCGCCATCGAGGCGCTATCCAAGGCGTTGGGAACCAACCCGGCCGACATCGCGGCCACCGTGGAAAAGGCCGTGAAAGCCAAACTGGACGCCTTGGACATCACCGTTACCGCCACAAGCAAGAAAGAGGATTGACCACATGACAAGCACCGAACCACAGCACGCAGACGGATACACGCCAGTGTTCCCGGATACCGTGCGCACCATCATCTACGTCGTCGCTTTGATCGCATCCGTGGTCGGCTTGGGCCTCATGACCTTCGGGCATGCCGACATCGGCGGATTCGTCAGCACCGCCGCCGGCATCATCGCCGGCGGATTCGGAGTCGCATACAACCCGGTACGTATGGCCGGCAAGTAATCGCCACGAGAGCGAATAAACACCACCGCCCCTCCCCCAGCAGTAACGCTGGACGGAGGG
>JAIJEI010000299.1 GCA_022739095.1 Bifidobacterium sp. | reverse complement strand
GCGAATGGCCTGTTCTACGAGATCGGCAAGCAAGTTCATGGCTTTGCGACTGCCTTTGGTCACCGATCTGATGCCGAGGCCTTCCAGTACGTCTCCGCACAGATTGACACTTGGCTTGACAGGACCCAATACTGTGGCAGTCAAGTAGTCCCGCGCCTCGCCAATACCCACGTGGCCTCTCCCACGTGGAGCGCCACGTGGTTCCACGCCGACGATATGTGGCGCTTCACAGCCCCAAGAATCCAGTCTGGACCGGTGCGCTTTGGCTCTGGCCAATCCCATTACCGACAATTCCGCGGCGATCACCTGCATGCCACTGCGTAGATCGGGCACGGTCTCAATGAGTCCCCCTTGCCCGGCGTCCACGATGACGACGTCGTTCGCTTCCGCCAAGGCCCGAATGGCCGCTTGAACTTCCCACCAGTCAGGCTGGCGCGCGCTCCAAGGATCGTAGGGAAGTACTCGCACGCCTTCCCACGTCATCAGCTCATGGTTCATCGCCTCACCCTCGATACGGCCGAGGGGCGCGTCGACTTGGCTGAATCGCAAGCCCGGCTCTCGTTCCACACCGAGCAGCAGGTCAAGGCATCCGGCCACGAAATCAGCGTCTATGAGAGCGCAGCTGTGTTCACGTCTCGCCAATGTCCATGCAAGCATGGAAGCCATGACGCTTAATCCCACGCCTCCATGGCCTGACGTCATCGTCACAATGTTATGGAAGCTGGTGTCTGTAGTTAGGGCGAGTGCCGGAGCCTCGCCCGATCTCTGCCGTTCGCATGAGGCCAACGGCCTGGGCGGCGGAGTGTAGTAGCGGTGCGCTGGTATCGGCGCATCGTCCGTGGGCAGCGGAATGCCCGGAGGTGCTACCGCTGGCGAGGTGATCCTACGCGCCACGCGGGGTGTGGTGTTGCTATTCATAAGCCGATTGAAACGTGTCCGAGTTCAATGCTCAACACGAATCGACCATTGTGGTTCTAGCTTGCCGAGTTATCCACACCCCGGCATGTCGTCCAC
>JAIJEI010000093.1 GCA_022739095.1 Bifidobacterium sp. | reverse complement strand
ACCTTCACGGCAGATCCCTTGGCCACCTTGGAGCCGGCATCCGGGCTCATCTTGGTGCAGGTGCCTTCCGGCTCGGTGGAGTCGGTGTCTTGCTTTTCGATCATCTTCAAGCCCGATGTCTCAAGCTTGAGCTTGATGGTGTCCCTGGACGTGGAGGCGTTGCACACCTCAGGGATGGTGACGGTATCTTCCGAGGGCTTGTTGCCGGAGCCGTTCATGGCGAACACGATGCCCACAATGACGAGCACCGCGGCAATAGCCGCGATCACCGAACCAATGATGATCTTCTTGCGCCTCTTGGCCTTGGCCGCCGCCGCACGCTGCTGCGCACGGGGCTGCAACGCCGCTGAGTTGGCACCATTGGCCGGTGGAATCCGCTCGAACTGACCGGTCACCGGGTTGAATGCCTGGGTGGGCTGTTGCTGCGGTTCCACCGGCGTGGTGGGCAAATCACGTTCGGCTCCCTTGCGGGCCTTCATATTCGACAGGTCCGCAAGCGGGTTGAACGCGGCCGCCACCGGCACGCCGCCGTTCATGTAGGTCAGGATGTCGTTCTTGAACTCGGAGGCCGTGGCATAGCGATTCTGGCGGTCCTTAGCCATGGCCTTGGCGCAGATCGAATCCCACATCTTCGGCAGTCCCGGCACCACGGCGGATGGCGGCGTGGCGACTTCGGAAACATGCTGGTAGGCGATGGCCACAGCGGAATCGCCGGTAAACGGCGGGCGGCCGGTGAGCATCTCGTAGAGCACGCAGCCGGCGGAATACAGGTCGGAACGCATGTCGACGGTCTCGCCGCGCGCCTGCTCGGGAGAAAGGTACTGTGCGGTGCCCACCACGCCCTGCGACTGGGTCATGGTGGCTGCGGAATCGTCCAGCGCGCGGGCGATGCCGAAGTCCATGACCTTGACCACGCCCTGCTCGGAAATCATGATGTTGCCGGGCTTGATATCGCGGTGGATAATGCCCATGCGATGCGAATAGTCGAGCGCGTTAAGCACGCCCAACATCACCTGTTCGCAGTCGCGCTGGCTGAGCGCGCCGTTGACCTTGATGATGTCGCGCAGGGTCTGGCCTTTGACGTATTCCATGACGATGTACGGCAGACGCTCGGTATCGCCGCTTTCGGAAGAAACCAGTTCCTCGCCCGAATCGTAGATGTTCACGATGTTCGGGTTGTTCATCTGGGCCACGGCGTGCGCCTCACGGCGGAAACGGGCCAGGAAGATGTCGTCGTTGGCCAGATCGGCGCGCATGATTTTCACGGCCACGGTACGGCCCAGACGGGTGTCAAGAGCCACGTGGACCTCGGCCATGCCGCCACGACCGATGAGCTGGCCAAGCTGGTAGCGTCCGCCAGCCAATGCGGTGGGCATACTGGTGCTCATTGCTTATTCCCTCCCAATCTTGAGGCCGGGGCCTCCAAAACAATGCGTGGCGTGCTGGTCACTCGGCGCGGCAGTCGATTGCCGGACGTGGTCATGGTGGTGTCGGCCAGTTCGGTCTGCTGATCCAGCAGACGGCGTTCGATGCGTGCCAGCGTACGGGACACCACCAGCGCGTCTTTCGGGCGATCCAACGGGTCCTTGGCCAGCATTGACATGACAAATTCGCGTAACTGGACGTCCACCGAATCCGGCAGCGGAGGCACGGGATTGTTCACGTGCGCTGCGGCGATATCGACCGGAGTGGTGCCGGTGAACGGACGATGCCCGGCAAGGCCCTCGTACGCCACTACGCCCAGTGAATAGATGTCCGATTGCGGCGTGGCCTGCTGGCCCTGCGCCTGCTCGGGGGAGATGTATTGTGCGGTGCCCACCACCATGCCGTCCTGGGTGATCTGGCCCTGACCCGTGGAGTAGCTCACGCCGAAATCGGTGATCTTCACTTCGCCGGTGTCGGAAACCATGATGTTGGCCGGCTTGACGTCACGATGAATCACGCCGTGCGAGTGGGCCACGAACAGGCCTCGCGCGGTCTGAATCAGGATGGGCAGCAACTCGATGGGATCTATCGCGCCCTGGCTATGGAACAGGTCCGCCAACGATTTCGAGGGGACGTATTCCATAATCAGAAAGCCGATGCCGTCATGCTCGTAGTATTCGAACAACGCAGCGATATTCGGGTGCGCAAGATTGGCGGAATTATGGGCTTCCGCGCGCAGACGGCGCAATTTGGCCTCGGCGTTGGTCACATCCGAACGCAGCGCCTTGATGGCCACTTCACGGCCGAGCTGAATATCGTAGCCTTTCCAGACCTCGCCCATACCGCCTTGCGCGAGACGCGAATCAAGACGATATCGGCGGTGAATAAGCTGTCCTTCGATAAGTTTCACTGCTGCAAAGCCTCCTGCATCATCGCGCGCATGATCGGGCCAGCGGCGAGCGAACCGTATACATCTGTGTTATGCACCAACACCGCGACGGCGATTTGCGGGTCGTCCGCCGGTGCGAAACCGATCACCCAGCCGTCGATGGCAGAGTTGTCGGTACCGATTTGTGCGGTACCGGTTTTGGCCGCCACCTTGATGCCGTCGATGGCCAGCTGCGGATTGGCCTCGGTCACCACGCTTTCCATCATCGTGGTGAGCTTGTCTGCGGAATCCTTGCTGAACGCGTTGGCCATGGTCTGCGGCTTGGTCTGCGAAAGCACGGTGAGATCGGCGGCGCGCACACGATCGACCAGCGTGGGCTGCATCAGTTTGCCATTGTTGGCGATTGCCTGCGCGACCATCGCCATCTGCAACGGTGTGGCCGTGGTGTCGCCCTGGCCAATGGACGCCAGCGCAAGCTTGTCGTCGGTCGGATCAGAGGGGAATGTGGACGCGGTGGCCGTCATCGGGGTGCCCGTGGATTCGGTGCCGTCAATGGTGATGGTGCTGCCGAAACCGAGCTTGGTGGCCATGTCCGAAACCTTGCTCGCGCCGAGTTTCACACCAAGCTGGGCGAACGCGGTATTGGACGACCATGCGACGGCCTCTTGCAGGGAAATCTGCCCGTTGACGCCATCGGCCTGTGCCTCGGCGTTCGGCAACTGTGTGGCTGTTCCCGGCAAGGTATAGCTGGAGCCCGCAGGAATCTTTGTGTCCGTCTGATAATCGCCGGTTTCCAGCGCAGCCGAGGCGACGATGGTTTTGAACGTGGACCCTGGCGGGTACAGCTGCGAGGTGGCGCGGTTGATCAGCGGGCTATTTTGGCCCGCAGAGAGTTCGTTGTAGGCCTGGGACGCGGCTTTGGTGTCATGGGTCGCCAGTTTGTTCGGATCGTAGCTGGGCGTGCTCACCATGGCGAGGATACGACCGGTGCTGACTTCGATGGCCACCGCCGCACCATCGCGCGTACCGAGCTGATCGTAGGCAACTTGCTGCAGCTTGGGGTCGATGGAGGTTTCGATGGACGCGCCCTGATTCGTAGTGCCGGTGAGCATGGCCTTGACCCGCTGCCAGATCAATGAATCGGCCTCACCGTTGAGCAGCATGCTGCGGGAGGCCTCCAGGCCGCGATCGGCGGTCTGGTTGATGGAGAAGAAGCCGGTGATCGGAGCATACAGCGGACCGTTGGAATAGGTGCGCAGGTATTTGAACGCGTCGTTGACCGGTTCGGATTTGGCCATGACCGTGCCGTCCGAAGCCAAGATGGCACCGCGGTAGGCACCGAGCTGGTGGTACAGCGAACGGGCGTTGCGCGGATCGTTGTTCAGCGCGTTGGCCCGCACCGCCATGATGATGGTGGACGACAGGCCGAGAATCACGAACAGCGCGACCACGGCGGTGAAAAGCTGACGAAGATATTTGTTCATACGCGAGTGCCTCCGTTAACGGGAGGAAGCGGGGGAATCGTGCCGGTAGGCGTGTACGGTTCATCGGCGTCGGCATACGCCGGAGTGGTGGTGTCCACAATGGGGTCGTCAAACGATTCCGACTCGGACTGTGACGCCGTAGCCGACGCGCTGCGAGGCTGAACGATCGGTTCAGTGGCGCGGGCCCGGGCCTCAAGCTCCTTGTTGCGCAGCACGGCCAAGGCCTCGTACTGGAACGTATCCGAGGTCAGCTCCGGCTCGGGCGCATTGGCCGAGTTCGAGATGATGATGAGCAGGGTCGCGAGAATATAGTTGGCGATCAGACTGGAGCCGCCGGCTGCCATATAGGGCAGGGTCAGACCGGTCAGAGGAATCACCAGCGTGATGCCGCCGACCACGGTGAACACCTGGAAGGCCATGGTGAACACCAGTCCGGAAGCGAGCAGCTTGCCGAAGCCATCCTTGATTTTCATGGCGGTGATGAAGCCGGAGGCAATGATGAGCAGGTAGAGCATCAGAATGGCCAGGACGCCCATCAACCCGAGTTCCTCGCCTAGAGAGGCGTAGATGAAATCGGAGTTCGCAAACGTAACGAGCGAAGGATGGCCTTGGCCGAGACCGGTGCCGAGCATGCCGCCTGATGCCAGGCCGAAAATGCCGGTGACCAGCTGCCAGGAGCCGCCGGGGGTCTTGTTGTATTGCTCGTTGCTGAACGGGTGCAGCCAGGCATCGACTCGCTGACCCACGTGGCTGAACATGCCTGCGGCCAGCACGGCACCCGCGGCGAACGCGATCAGACCGATGATGATCCAGCTTGTACGGCCGGTGGCCGTGTACAGCATGACCACGAACATGGCGAAGAACATAAGCGAGGTGCCCAGATCGTGCTGCATGACGAGCACGCCCATCGAGGCGATCCACACCACGATGATCGGGCCGAGATCCTTGATGCGCGGCAGTTGCAGGCCGAGCACTTTTTTACCTCCCACGGCCAGCTGGTCGCGGTGATCGAACAGGTAGGCGGCGAAGAAGAACGCAAGGAACAGCTTGGCGAACTCGCCCGGCTGAAACTGGCCCAGTCCCGGAATCTTGATCCAGATGCGCGCGCCGTTCACTTCCTGGCCGACAAATGGCAGCATCGGGGCGAGCAGCAGCACTAGGCCCACCACCATCGACACGTAGGAGAAGCGCCGCAGCACGCGGTAGTCCTTCAAAAAGATGATGAGCAGCGCGGAAAGCACGATGGCGATGCACAGCCAGATCAGCTGACGTTGGGCAATCGCCCAACCTTCGCTCTGGTCGATTCGGACGATCATGGTCACGCCGGTGGCGGTCAGCAGTAGCATGCAAGGCAGAATCGACTGGCTGGCGTACGGCTGGAAGCGCACAATCAGCCCCCACAGCACCAGAAACAGCACTACGACCAAGGCCAGCATGCCGGCGTATTGCATAGGGAATTCGCCGGCGGTGCGCTGGAACATCTGGATGAACGCCAACGCGCTGATTGCCATGGCAATCAGCAACAAGGAAATCTGACGTAGACGGGTAGCGATCATTGAGAATCTCCCGTGGCCGCGTTGTCGGCCGCTCCGATACCGGATTTATCCGAGGAATCGGATGAACTTGACGAGCCGGACTGGCTGGACGAATCCTTGGTGCTGTCCTTGGAATCGCTCTGGGAACTGTCTTTGGAACTGTCCGGGGAATTGGACGCCTCGGCCTTCTTGGCGGCGTCGGCTTCCTGCTGCTTGGCCAGTTTGCGCATTTCGGTGCGGATAATACCCACATGCGACTGCGCTTCGTCCAACGAACCGACCGTAATGCCTTGGCTCAGCTGGTCACGCCATGTCTGAGGCAGGTCCGCGGTGGCGATATTGGTGGTCTGCACTTCGTGCGAAAGCTCAAGCCCAAAGAGATTGGTCGGCACGCCACGGTAAATGGCCACGGTGCCGTTGCTGTCTCCCACGTAGTAGTGCGTCTGGCTCCACGTGTACACGCCCCAGCCAGCGCCGGCCAAGGCCAGCACGGCAAGAATGCAGGTAATGATCACCGCAAGTTTATTGCGGCGTTTCTTGGTGCGCGTGGCCTTCTTCTGCTCGACCTGCTCATCGCGGATGGCTTTGGCCACATCCGGGTCGTTGGGGTCGGCGGACAGGCGCCCATCCGGCTTTTGCACCACCGGAATCTCACCGGTATCGGGATTGGCTCGTTCACCGGTCTCCTCGCGGACGGTGAACGGCTGCACCACGCGTGTGGGCGACGGCTCGGCCGTGGTTTGCGCGGTCTCCGCCTCGTGCGCGCTGGCGGGCTGAATCAATGCTGCGGCGCGCTGGGCGGGGGAATCATCCTCACGCAGTGCGGGCGCGGTAGCCACCGGCTCGTTGACGATGTCGGCAATGGACTCAAGATTACGGCTGGCGGCACCGCCGACCAACGGCGTTTGGTGCGGCAGATCGAACGCATCGGCATCCAACGCCAACGTGGCATCCGCGATAACGGCCGTGACATTATCGGTGCTGCCCGCCCGCAGTGCCATCTGCACCAGACGCTGCGCGCATTCGCCCTGATCGGACAGCGTGGTCATCGTCTCTTCGATGGTGGAATCTTCCAGCACACCGCACAGACCGTCCGAGCACAGCAGCCAACGGTCGGCGGGGTGGGCTCGGCGAATCGAAATATCCGGGTGCGGGTCGATGTCAAAGTCGCCAAGCACGCGCATCACGACGTTGCGCTGCGGGTGGTTCTTGGCTTCGGACGGGGTGATACGACCGGTGTTGATGAGATGTTGCACGTAGCTGTGGTCGCACGTGATGCGGATCAGGTGTCCGTCGCGCAGCAGGTAGGCGCGCGAATCGCCGATATGGGCGATGACCCAGTAGCCGGCCACCAATGCCACTGCCGTGACGGTGGTGCCCATGCCGGCAAGCTTGCGTTCGCGCTTGGCCGTGCCGACGATGGCGTCATGCGCGGCCATAACAGAGGTCTCCATCATGCGGGAGATCGTCTCGACGTTGCCGCCGGTGTCGTCCTGCTCGATGTGGGCCAGTGACCGGATGGCGATGGAGGATGCCGTATCGCCGCCGGCGTGACCGCCCATGCCGTCGCACATGGCGATGAGATGCTCGCCGGCGAAGGAGGAATCCTGATTGTTCGCGCGCACGGTGCCCACATCGGACACCGTGGTGGAATACAGGAACAGCGGTTGTGAAGCGGCGGATTTTGGCATGCGGCTACCTCAGTTCGAAGGTGGTGGCGCCGATGCGCACAGGAATACGAGCGGGCAGAATGGTGGGGCGGTTGATGCGTTGCTGATTGACCACGGTTCCATTGGTGGAGTTCAGGTCTTCAATGGCCCACTGCCCGGAGCGCGCGTCACGGTAGACGCGGGCATGGTGGGAAGACACGAATTCGTCATCGAGCACCACGGTGTTCGAGGCGGCGCGGCCAAGCGTGATGTCGGCTTCGGCCAGCGGTACTGAGCTACCGGCAAGCGGACCATCGATGATGACCAACAGGGTAGGCTGCACCGAGGCGGCAGACGACGCGGAAGCGCTGGGCTGGCGATGCGGGCGCGGCGCAGCTGCCTGCGGCTTTTCGGCCTTGGCCTTATGCACTTCACGCTCACGGCGGCGACGCGCGCGTGAAGGTCGCGGACTGAACGTCTCGATGTCCTTGCGCAGCGAACGTACGGCCAGCCAGATGAATATCCACAGCAGGATCAGGAATCCATACTTGAGCAGG
>JAIJEI010000298.1 GCA_022739095.1 Bifidobacterium sp. | reverse complement strand
GAACCGTCCGATCACGCCGCGCGGCGCGGCTGCGGCATACGCGCTGAACCGCGAGCTGGCGTGTTTCAATCCGACCCGACTGGCCACGTCGCCTTGGGTGCGCTGCCAGGAGACGTTGGAGATGTTCGCGTGGCAGACCGGACGAGACATGGTTCATCTCGACCCGCTCACCGAAGATGCGTATGCCGCTGCGCCGGACACCGCATGGGAGTGTCTACTCAGCGAAATCGAGTTCGCACTTGAGCGCCGTCAGCCCACAGCGATATGCATGCACCGGCCGGTGATTGGTGGTATGTTCGAACACCTGCGCAGCATGTGCGTTGCGCCGTCTCTGAGCAAGCGCCTGATTGCCAAGACACCGTTCATGCCGACCGGCACGGCGGTGGCGCTGTTCGTCACTCCGACGCCTCATGGTCCCAAAATCATCGATATTCAGAAGGTTCAACCGCTTGTCTACTAGACCCGCATTCCCCGATTCATCCAACTCCTCGGCCGCTGCCGCTGCGGCACACGCCTCGCATGGTTCTGGCTTGGGCCCCGGTTTCGGCTCACTGCGCGCAGCCGGCACGGCATTCGGTGCCGTTCGTCTCGGCTCTTCGCGTCCCTCGCGGCCCGCGCAGCTTGACCCGGCTGTGGCCGATGGATTGGCCGGAGGCCTTGACCCGCAGGCGATCAGCGAAATGAGTCATCTGTCCGCTGCCGCGTTGCTGGACCGTGTGCGCCATAGCGAGGACCCGGCGGTTGTTGAGCGGGTGCTTACTTTGGTGGAATCGGTCGGCGTGGACGAGATTGCCGAACTGTGGAGCGATGCCGAGCCGGATTCGCTGCCCGGCGTACTGTGGCGCTTGTATATGCTGCGCACATGGATGCGCTCGAATCGCGATTCGATTGCGCGCTTGTGGCGCGTGGGCGAGCCTGTAGCCACCACGGCCTCCGCCATCGCCGGCGTGGATCAGGCTCCCAGTGAAGATGACATCGTGCGATTGGCCGATTCGATTCTCTCCGGTGCTTTTGTGGGCGATTTTGCC
>JAIJEI010000092.1 GCA_022739095.1 Bifidobacterium sp. | reverse complement strand
ACCGGCAGACATCCAAGCGGCTTGCGCCGGATGCGCATTAAGCCCTTCCACGCCCAGCACGCCGTCAACCGCCGTATGGCTGGTGCCATTGCCGAGGTCCACATCGGCCACTCGCACCGTGGCGCGACGCCCGGCACCGGTGATGATTAAATCCTGCACGGCCATATTGCGCCCGAAGCTGCCCGCCTCGTAAATAGGCGCGCCACCAGCGGTCGTGCCACGTTTAATCGCGTGACTGTGGCCGGCGTATACCACATCAACATCTCGCCCGATATCGGCAGCGGCTGAAGCATCGGCGTGCAGCAGGGCCACCACCGCATCCACCTTTCCGGAGCGCTTGAGTTCACGGGCCACACGATTGATCGCGTCCACCGCCCGTTCGTCAAGGTCGGCATCGCGCGTAATCTGCGGAGTGGCTACCGAGCCGAGCGCATCAGTAAGGGTGCCCACGAAACCTATTCGCTTGCCGTTCACCGTTCGAATCGTAGAGTCACGTACATGGCTCAGCAGCCCGTCAGACGACTTATTGGCGGCAGACGCGTTGGCGCACAGCCAGTCGATGCCGTTGCTGGGATCAGCGATGCGATTGTTGAAATCGGCGACACCGCGGTCGAACTCATGGTTGCCTACCGCCGAAATCGTCAATCCCCACGCTTTGGCCATGTCCAACGTGGGTTGGTCTTTCTCCACCGCCGACTCATACGGGGAACCTCCCACCAAATCGCCGGTCGATACCGGGATCATATTGCCGGGATTATGGCTGTCGGCCACGGTGAAGGTGGTGGCGTTGTCTGCACCACGTTCGATATGTCCGTGAAAATCAGTGATGTCGGCGATGGTCACCGTACGGATGCCGGAAGATGGATTATCGCCGGAAAAAGGAACGGCTCCCGTGGTTCCAGCACAAGCATAAGGAACCACCAGAGCCGCAAGGATAAGCGCTACTGCACCAAAAGCGATCCCCGATCGCTTGCCAGCCCACCGCCGGTTCTTCATATTCCTGCTCACACCAGTCACGCTAGGATCGTCGATTGAACGGCCATGCCCAGGAAGGCGACTCTCAGGTGAATTCTTAGCGGCGTCTTGGGATGGGAAAGGCCTGACCCCGTACTATCAGGGTCAGGCCTTTGCAACCCGAGTCACTACGAATGCGTCAGCAAGGGGAGATTACTCGCCAAATTCCTCGGCGCAGATCTCAGCTACCGCATCCACGCACGCCTCGGCAATCAGACAGCCGCGTTCGGCGCTTGAGCCGGCCGGATTGGCGAGTCCGCCGTGAGCGGGAACGTCACCTTGGCGCACCGGGTAGCGTACATAGGATTTCGCCGCGGCACCGGCTTCCTCGACCATACGGTCCATGTGCACCAGTTCCGGCGCATAGTGGAGCATCAACGAAGTTTCGGTGACGGCCGCATGCTCCAACGCCCAGCCGGGGAACACCAATCCATCGAACACCTTGTCGATAACCGACTGCGGAACCGGGTCCCACCAATTGGTTTCCACGATGGTGGCCACTCCCCCGGTTTCGCGGGTGACCAGGTCGATGGCCTCGACGATGAACGCCTCGTTTTCAAAATGCGCGTTCATGACGACGATCTTGGTGAAGCCATCGGCGATGAGTTCGCTCAGCACGTCGTGCATTTGGTTGATCACTGTCACGCCGTTCATGTCGATGGTGTCGGGAACAGCGGCCCGCCACCGGAGAGCGGCTTGGACTTGTATCCGTAGCTCAGGGTGGGCAGCACGGTGCCGTCGATGCGTTCCGCCAGATCTTCGGCGACCCGCGTGGCGAGTACCGCGTCGGTGCCGATGGGCAGATGCTGCCCGTGCTGTTCGGTCGAACCGATCGGCACGATGACGGGACGAGTCTTCGTCTCCTTGAATTCCGGCCATGTCATGTGGTCCATACGGCGGTTTCTACCCATTGCAGTACCCCTTTGGGTTGGTGGTGGATTGGATGGTCAATGAATGCGCCCGGCTCCCCCGGGGAAGGAGCCGGAGCTGAGGAGATCAGATGTGATTCAGATCCTTGTCGGTGTTTTCGTGGGAAAGAATCATCGCGACCAAGGCGATGGCCGCAACGCCCACCATGTACCAGGGCGGGGCGATGGACGAACCGGTCAAGGCGATCAGGCCAGTGGCGATGAACGAGGCCGTACCACCGAAGATGGCGTTGGCCAGATTGAAGCTGAACGCGAATCCGGTGAAGCGCACGGAGGTGGGGAACGTCTCGGTCAGGTAACTGGACAGGGTACCGTCGTTGGCGGTCAAGGTGGCGCACATTGCCAGCTCAACCAGCAGCACGAGCCAGAACTGGGAGGTGTTGAGGATGAGGAAGGCAGGAACGGTGAGGACGATGAACGCCACACAAGCACCGATGAGCACCTTCTTGCGGCCGAATTTGTCGGAGATGTGGCCCATGCCGAACACCATGAACACGTAGGCGACCAGGCAGATGGCGGTGATGGTGCCGGACTGGGTGGCGTCCATGCCGACGGTGTCGGACAGATAGGTCGGCAGGTAGGTGAGCACGGTGTAGAAACCGACCGCGTTCAGCACGCAGGCTCCGAAGCTGATGATCAGGGCCTTGAGATGGTTGTGGAAGAGTTCGGCGAGCGGGGCGAACATGCCGCTCTTGGCAGCGACTTGGCCGTCAGCGGAGGCGGCGCTCTTGGATTCAAGAGTATCGTTCATTGACTGGTACACAGGGGAATCGGCGAGCTTGGTGCGGATGTACAGCACGATCAGGCCGAGAGGTCCGGCCAGCAGGAACGGCACACGCCATCCCCAACCGACCATCGCGCTGGAGTTCATGTTGGCGGTCACCAGCGTGGCCAGCGTAGAGCCGGCGAGCAGACCGATGGCGGTGGAAGCCGGAATCAGCGAGCAGTAGATGCCGCGCTTTGAGGTGGGTGCATATTCACCGAGGAACGTGGCCGCACCGGCATATTCACCGGAAGCGGAGAAGCCTTGCACCATGCGCAGCAGCAGAAGCAGAATCGGCGCGCCAACGCCGATCACCGAGTAAGACGGCAGGCAGCCGATCAGGAAGCTCGCACCGGACATGAACATAATCGAGTGGGCCAATGCGGCTTTACGGCCTTTCTTATCGCCGTAGCTACCCCAGAACAGTGCGCCGATTGGACGCAGGATGAAGGATAGCGCGAACACGCCGAAGGTCTGCAGCATGGCGACGGTGTGATTGTCGGTTGGGAAGAACACCAGGGCGATGGTGGTGGCGAAGTACGAATAGGAGGCGTAGTCGAACCACTCGATGAAGTTGCCGAGGAAGGAGGATACCGCGACTTTCCCGACCATGGCCTGTTCTTCAGTTTGAGGGGTGGAATTCATCAGTCGTGCAGATGTAGTAATCGTTGCGGAACTCATGATGTCACCGTCCTTTCAGGATGTGCTGTTCGTGTGGCTGAATGGGATTCAAGTGGGAATCCGTTTCGCAGCAGGTCGACCAGCGCCGCGATAGCCTCGACTATGCCCTTGAGTATTTGCTGAAACGTGAATCGTCGATTAACCCGTTCGGCGTAGAAGTGGACAGGTTGCCCAGTGGTGCTATCGCATTATTCATCATGCTGTTCTTGCCATGATTTCGTGAGTTTGGCGGCAAATAGCAGCATCGCCCAGTTCGGTTTGTCGTTATAGTCGACGCCGACCATTTGTGTCACTTTGTCCAGTCGGTTGTACAGGGTTTGCCGTCTGATGCCCAATTGCTCGCACGCGCCGGTTTTGCTGTCGAGGTTGTCGAAGCAGGCGCACAGTGTGTCCAGCAACAGCGGTGAGGCGGCGACCTCGAATCCGATGGTCTGCACCACGAGCATGCGCATCGCCTTGTCCATGTCCGATGAGGCGACGAAACGGTCAACGAGTGCGGACATGGTACTTACGATTCGCCCGTGTGCCGGTTCCTGATTGGCGATGTCACGCAATACCGCGAACTCGTCAACCAGCGTCACCGTGTCCAATGCCACGCGGCCATGCACCACGTATATACCGTCGCCTTCCAGTACGGCAAGCGCATCCATGCAATGGCGCCTGAATGCGGCCGCACCGTCTGAGGAATCGGTGGCGGAGCACCATCCGACCATCAAGTCACCTTCCAGCATGCAGGAGACGGCGCATCCCGATTGTTCTTCGAACCGTTCGACCATCGTCGATACATGGTTGATGCCTTCCACCACCGATCTGAACCGAAAAGTGAAAGGCATATAGATACATGATCCGGCAAAACCCAACGCTTCAAGCATCGCATGCGCTTCCTGCGCCTCAAATGTATTGACGTGCACGCCGTCGTCCGGGCCCATACTCAGATGATGCATCATGCCCATGCGCGCGCCGCCGTCAATATAAAGGGCGGCCACCGGAGACACGATGGTGGCGATGGCCCGACGCATCGCGGCGTCGAAAGTCATGGTGCGTTGCGTGATCTCCAATGCTCCCACTGGCCGGGAGCGACTTTCAAGGGCGATGACGGCGCTCGATTCGTTGCCGGCATCGAACGCACGACCCGCTCGAGCGGCCAACAGACCGTCACCATCGAAAATGGCGACGCTTTCGCCGAACAGCGACGCAATGGTTTCGGCCACGGCCTCGATATTGCCGGTACGGGACAACCCCTCACGTAATGAAGTGGACATTGTGTCCACCTCCAATTGCAAGTGCATCTGTTCGTGCACGATAGCGGTATTGACACTCTGACAGATGTCGACAAAAGGTACGCGAGATTTCAGCCCAATCAACGTCAACCCATGCAGCCTAGCCGCGGACACCAGTTCGTCTGGCATCCGCACCACGGCCTCCACCAGTTCGACCACCAGAGCGGCGACACCCGACTGTGCCAAGCTCGCTACATATTGTCCTAGCGTGCCGTGCCAATCGGCGGCGAGCAAAACGTTGCCCTCGATAATCAGCATCTCACCGCCCGAAAGGAAACTGGAGACATCCTCTCGCTCGTTGGTAAACACCCATCGCACTGGCGTATCGAGGTCTTTGCCTTCAACCTCCACCACAGGATCGGCTCGTTTGAACTGCGTGTTATGAAGCACACTGCGAATCGATACAGTCATACAATCTGTCCATTCCCCCGCGGAACACCGGTCGTTCCGGTTAACCTCACCGCAAAGCGTGCTGTTGACAATAACCTCAGTTGGTTACGCGGGCAGTCGGTTCACGTAACCGTTCGGCAACACACCAGTTGAAGGAGCGACGATGACTACCACACTGTTCACCAACGCACATATCGCCACCGGAGAATCCGGCAGCACGGCTGCAAGCACCCTGCCATTGCAGGACATTCTCGTCACGGATGGTGTGTTCACCGCGTTCGGTCCCGGACTCGCGCAACAATATGAGGCTCAGGGTGGCGATCTGGCGGCCATTGAGGTTGTCGATCTGGGCGGCAAACTTGTCTGCCCGCCGTTCTGCGATACGCATCTGCACCTTGATTACGTATTCACGGCCCGTAAGCCCGGTGCGGTGAATGAAAGCGGAACCTTGTTTGAAGGTATCCAGCGATGGAGTGAAACCAAGTCCGACTTGACGGTCGACGAGATCAAGCAGCGCGCAAAAATCGGCATCAAGAAAGAAATGCTGCATGGCGTGCAGTTCATTCGCTCCCATGCCGATGTGACCGACCCGAACCTGACCTCCTTAAAGGCGCTGCTGGAGCTTAAGGAGGAATTGAAGGATACGGTCACTCTCCAGATCGTCAGCTTCCCGCAGGAGGGCATGTACTCCTACGAGGGCACGCATGGAGAATCGGGGGCCGAGCTGGTGGAGGAAGGACTCAAGATGGGTGCCGACTGCGTGGGCGGCATCCCCCATTTCGAACAGTGCCGTGAGTTTGGCGAGCATTCCATGCACACGGTAGTTGAGTTGGCTTCGAAATACGACAAGCTCATCGACGTGCATTGCGATGAGACGGATGATCCGAATTCCCGTTACGTGGAGCTGCTTTCGGCGTTGGCATATAAGGCTGGCATTGGCCCGAAGATCACCGCCAGCCACACCTGCTCGCTGGGATCGGCGGACAACGCCTACTTCTTCCACCTGACCAAGCTGCTTAAGGCGGCACATATCAACTTCGCCTGCGCCCCCACTGAGAACCTGTATTTGCAGGGCCGTCAGGATACCTTCCCTAAGCGTCGCGGCATCACGCGAGTCAAGGAGCTCACTGAGGCGGGCGTCAATGTGTCGTTGGGCCAAGATTCGATGCAGGACCCGTGGTATCCGCTGGGCAACGGCAATATGATGCTCATTCTTGATTATGTGCTGCATTTGGCACAGATGATGAGCTTTGAAGAAATCGACGATGCGTTGAAGTTCCTGACCGCCAACGGTGCCACCACGTTGGGCCTGCGCGATACGTACGGCTTGGAAACGGGCAAGCCAGCAAACTTCATTGTGCTGGACGCCGATAGCGTGTTCAACGCCGTGTATGAGCGCTGCTCGGTATTGCGTTCGGTGCGCGCCGGCCGCACGCTGTTTACCCGCGAGGAGACCATCAACACCGGTCTCGCCCTGCTGCAATAGCTCCCTTCGACGGTACCGCATATCAGCAGAGCTCCCCTTGACAGGGGAGCTCTGCTGGTATGCGCTAGCTACGCTATCGAAACGGACTACTCCTGCGAAGCGTCACCGGAATCGGCGAGAGCGGATTCGGCCGGTTCAGTGGCCGGAGTGGTGTCGGCTGGAGTCTCGGCATCGGTGGAGGCACCGGCTTCGGCGGGCTTATCGGCGGCGGCCGGCTCCTCGAACTTCTCACCCTTGAAAGTGAATTCGCCGAGGATACCCTCGCCTTCCGCATCCACAATCACGCGCTGGCCGTCTTCGAGATCGCCCATCAGGATCTTCTCGGAGATGGCGTCCTCGATGTCGCGCTGAATCACACGGCGCAGCGGACGGGCACCGAGCAGCGGGTCGAAGCCCTTCTGCGCGAGCAGGTCCTTGGCGGCGTCGGTGAGTTCGAGCGACATATGACGGTCGAACAGGCGGTCGTTGAGCTGCTTGACGTCCAGATCCACAATCTGGCGCACCTGCGGCTCAGTGAGCTGCTTGAAGACGATGATGTCGTCCAAACGGTTCAGGAACTCCGGGCGGAACTGCTGCTTCAATTCGGAGCTGACCTGATCCTTCATGCGCTGGTAGCTGGACTCGTTGTTGGCACCCAGGTTGAAGCCCGTATTGGCGGCCTTGGCGATGTCTCGCGTACCGAGGTTGGTGGTCAGGATGATGATGGTGTTCTTGAAGTCCACCTTGCGGCCCTGACCGTCGGTCAGGTGACCGTCATCAAGCACCTGCAGCAGCGTGTTGAAGATGTCCGGGTGAGCCTTTTCGATCTCGTCGAACAGCACCACGGAGAACGGCTTGCGGCGCACCTTTTCGGTGAGCTCGCCGCCTTCCTCGTAGCCGACGTATCCCGGAGGCGCGCCGAAGAGTCGCGAAGCCGCGTACTTCTCGGAGAACTCGGACATATCCACGCGAATCAGCGCGTCCTCATCGTCGAACAGGAATTCGGCGAGCGTCTTGGCCAGCTCGGTCTTGCCCAC
>JAIJEI010000297.1 GCA_022739095.1 Bifidobacterium sp. | reverse complement strand
CGGCATGAACTCGCCGCGGTCGCGGGCCATGAGCGAGACGGCGGCCGCAAGATTGCCGCCCGCGCTGTCGCCAAACAGCACGATGCTGTCGGGATCCGGTGCTGGGATTGTCGCAGATATATCGCCCCCGCCGGCGGGGGCTGTCGGCGCAGCCGACTGGGGGTGGTCAACATCAACAGAACCACCCACCCCAGAAATCGGCAATTCCCCAGCAAACAGCTGCCGGGCCACTTCATAGCAATTCTCAACAGCAGTAGGGAAGCGGTATTCAGGAGCCAGCCGGTACTCGACCGAGATCACACGGCGTTGCAGACGTACGGCCATATGCGCGCAAGCCTGCGTGTACAGGTTGATGCCGCCTGTGGTCCAACCGCCACCGTGGAAAAACAGGATCGTGCCACGCGGCGTGACTGAGGGAAGTTCCGTGCTGGCATTGCCGGAAATACCGTCGGTGTTGCCGCTCGACGTGCTTTCCTTGATGGGTATTTTGGGTAGGACTTTGGGTAATACGGCGGGCAGAATCGCGGATATTGCCGAGGCCACTGGCGTGCCATTGGCGGAAGATTCCTCCAGGGCTTCGGGCAGGGGCGCTCCATAGGCGACCAGCGGCGTGAACACTCGCAATGGTACGGCATATCCATCCGCCATAGGCGCGAAGGCGTCCTCGACACGGCATTTCGGATTGGCGGGTGCCTGCTTGGCGATAAGCTCTTCCGCCACGCGCTGCAATTTGTACGACTTGCCCGCGTTGGGCTTGATGTAGCTGGCGGCCTTCATCGCGGCGAACAATGCCTCGTTGATCGGCATGACGACAGGTCCTTTCAGCGGCGGATTCGGTAGTGCGAACACCCCAACCTTAGCCCATGACCGGCATGAACAAAAAAGGGAAGGAACCCGAGAGTTCCTTCCCTGTGTGCCGTATCAGACGCGATACGCGCCGATTATCAGGCGGCGAAGTATTCCACGCCGGCCTCGAAGATCGGCTGGTACTTGTTGCCGGGCACGTTGACGTACAGGCCGTTGCCGGAACGCTCCGAGTG
>JAIJEI010000091.1 GCA_022739095.1 Bifidobacterium sp. | reverse complement strand
CATTGGATACGGTTGAATTATCGGTTCCGTCGTTGACGAAACCTTCACGGTTGTCAGTGGGCACAATGCTCCTCGCGGCGCGCTGCATCACGACGCCTATTTCCAGGCCCATACGCTTGGCTCACACCACGCTCTCACCGTGGCCGCGCGAAAACGCGCCGCGTAAAGGCAACTTCGTCTCAAGTCTGTCCTGCGGGTGGCGGACACCGGCGCTTGCGTTGTCTCATTCTCGAGAGCCGCAAGGGGATCGACGCCATCTCGCACACTGATGGTTATGCAGAACCACCATCCTTTAGTATGCCACATATTTTGTGTGGGCGTGGCCCGGCGAGGCTGACGTTCTCTCAGCTCCTCTCAGGGAGGCTGAGCCGTCAAGCAAACAGCCCAGTGTTTATAGGCGAAGGCGAGCCGACAGGCGAGCGAGAAAAACTCAGACCAGCCAGTCGGTAAGGATTGCGGCCATGGCGGTCAGATCGGATTCGGGCACCTGCTCGTCGTGCTTGTGAGCCAGCAGTGGATCGCCGGCACCGAGGTTGACGGCCGGGATACCGAGCTGAGAGAAGCGTGCCACGTCGGTCCAGCCGAGCTTGGCCAGCGGTTCGCGGCCGGTGCGCTCCTTGACCAGTCGGACCAGATCCTGGGCGAGCGGAGCGTTCAGGCCCGGGCGCGCGGAGGGGCTTTCGTCCTTCATTTCGATGCCGTAGTCCTCGAACACGCCGCCGGTGGCCACATGCTCGCCATTGCCGAGTTCGGCACCGGCGTCCGCGCCCATCATCAGAGCCTTGGCCTCGGCCAGCGACTTGTCCGGGGCGAAGCGGTAGTTGACGTGTACGCGGCATTCATCCGGGATGACGTTCGTGCCTTTGCCGCCGGAGATCAGCGTGGCGTTGAGACCCTCGCGATAGTCGAGCCCGTCCACGTTCACGGTGGCCGGCTCGTAGGCGTTGAGTCGGTTCAGGATGTCGGCCGCCTTGTGGATGGCGTTCTCCCCCATCCATGCACGGGCGGAGTGCGCGGCCACGCCGTGGGTCACGACGTCGAAGCGAATCGTACCGTTGCAACCGCCCTCGATGCCGCTGTTGGTGGGCTCGCCGATGATGGCGAAATCGCCGGTGATCCAATCGGGATGGGCCTCGACGACCTTGCGCAGGCCGTTCTTTTCGGCGACGACCTCCTCATGGTCGTAGAAGACATAGGTGAGGTCGGCTTTCGGGGTGGTTTCCGGCGTGCGGCCGTCGAGCGTGGCGGCGAGGTAGAGCATCACCGCGTCGGAGGCCTTCATATCGGTGGCGCCGCGGCCCCACAGCACGCGGTCTTCGGGATGAGCGTGGGCGATTTCTCCGCGAATCAGCGAATCGCTGGGCTCAAGCCATTTCGGTGGGAAATTGTCGATGACCGGCACAGTATCGAGGTGCCCGGCCAAGATCACACGGCTCGGCTTGCCGAAGTCGGTGCTGGCCACCACTGTGTCGCCGTGACGGCGGACGGTCAGGTGCTCTTGCTCGTTAAGGAAGGCCTCGACCTCGTCGGTGAGGGGGCCCTCGTGGTCGGACACGGAGAAGTTCTCCATGATCTGGGTGAGCAGGCTGTTCAGCTGCTCGGCGGTGGATGCGGTGCGGTTCAGTTCAAGCGTCATGTGAACAGCGTACCGCGTGGGCGGCGGGCCCAGGACACCCACTACATGAGATTTTGCGGCCGAATACATTTTTATATGCCACACTGGGGTGGCGAAAGGGAGGATTATGTCAGGTCTAATCAGCGCCATGCAAGGCTTCTGCGTTATCGGCATCGTGATCGCGGTGGGATATGTCGCCGCACGAATGCGAATCGGCGGGCCGTCCGCTCAGATGGTGCTCAACCGGTTCTCCTTCTTCGTATCGAGCCCGTGCCTGATGTTCGCGATTCTCTCCAAGGAGCCGATTTTCGACATCTTCCACCCCTCGATTATCGTGGCGTTCTCCTCCGCCGTGCTGGTGGGTGTGGTGTTCCTGGTGCTCAACCGTATGTTCTTCCACCTGAACGCCCCGGACGCCACCATCGGCGCCCTGAATTCGCTGTACCTCAATTCCAATAACATCGGCCTGCCAATCGCCACCTACATTCTGGGCAATCCGGCTCTGGTAGCGCCGATTCTGGTCATGCAGCAGGCCATCTTCACACCGGTGGGCCTGATAGTGCTGGATGTGACCACCAAAGGCAAGGCCTCCATCAAGGAAATCGCCAAGCAGCCACTGCATCAGCCGCTACTTATCGGCTCGCTGCTGGGCATCGTGGTCTCCGCGATTTCCGCTAAAATCGGCTGGTTCCCGGTGCCGAAATTCATTTTCGACCCGATCGACATGATCGGCGATTCGGCTGTGCCAATGATCCTGATGGCGTTCGGCATGTCCCTGCACGGCACCAAGCCGCTGCAGCAGAAGGGCGATCGCCCGGCCATCTTCACGGTCGCGGTCCTCAAGAACATCATCATGCCGATCATCGCGTTCCTGCTCGCCTACTTCGTGATGGGCTTCCGCGGCTCCGAGCTGTACGCCTGCGTGGTGCTCGCCGCCCTGCCCACCGGCCAGAACGTGTACAACTACGCGGCCCGTTACAACGTGGGTCTCACCTTCGCACGCGACGGCATTCTGATGAGCACCATGACCAGTCCGGTGTTTATCGCGATCATCGCGGCGCTGCTGAGCTGATCTCAGGCATCGGCACGGTAATCGGCGAGGTTCAGACCGGCGGCCACGCGGTTCGAGGCAAACGCACCGACCGCGACCAGCGCATAGCACAGCGCAAGTCCACCGAAGAAGCTGGCCAACGTGGCAGGCTTGGTCATCGAGGCGGCGAACACCAGCGTCAGCATGCCGCCGGTGCCGATGTCGCGAATGGGCGGCGAGGGCGCGCAGCCCCATGCGTTCCAGCCACCGCACCGCCGTGTCGGTGGCGGTGCGGTAATCGACGCCGCCGAGCATCATCGGGCAGGGCGATGTTTTCGACGGCGGGCAGTTCGGGGCAGCAATTGCCCGAATTGGAAGACGAAACCGAAGGCACTACGACGTAGTGCGGTGCGTTCAGCGTCGCTCATGGCGCTCAGATCGGCGCCGCGGAAGGCCGCGACGCCGGCGGCCGGGCGGATGATGCCGGCGAGCGCGTGCAGCAGCGTGGATTTGCCGGAACCGGAGGGGCCCATCACGGCGACGGTTTCGCCTTCGTCCAACGCGAAGACACCTCCATAAGATACCAATTTTGGTATCATACCAATGAGTATCTAAAGGGACTGCCAGCCGGACGTCTTGAAGCGAATCCCCATGAAGTCGAAGATGTGTTTGGAAAAATTACCATCTGACATGGAATTTTTCGCTTACCCGAGGTAAGCTGGTAGCACATCGACGGTTGCGGGAATGCCCTGCGGCCACGATTGACGCCGTGGCGGGGTTGCCGCGGCGTACAAGGCAACAAGCAAGGAGGCTTCATGCTCAAAGGTATTCCGAAAATCATCCCGCCGGAGCTGCTGAAAGTGCTGTGCGAGATGGGTCATGGCGATCAGCTGGTCATCGCGGACGGCAACTTCCCAGCCGAATCAATCGGCAAGAACGCGATCGTGGTTCGTATGGACGGCCACGGTGGCGGCGAGATCCTCAAAGCGATTCTGACGGTGTTCCCGCTTGACACGTATGTGGACAAGCCGGCGACGCTGATGGAAAAAGTGCCGGGCGATACGGTTGCGACGCCGATCTGGGATGTGTACGCGGGCCTCATCAAGGAGCATGACGAACGCGGTGCGGATGCGATTGGATCGCTTGAGCGCTTCGCGTTCTATGAGCAGGCGAAGAACGCCTACTGCGTGATCGCCAGCGGCGAGTCGGCGCAGTACGCGAACCTAATCCTGCAGAAGGGAGTCGTCTTCAACGCGAAATAACGCAAGATAACGCTTGACGGCGCTGACTGCACCGGAATATCAGCCGTCAGCCGCAGTACCGTTTACCAACACATACCGATACGGCGAGAAAAGGGAGGCCTTGGTCGCGGACGAATGATTCCGTCCGCAACCGCGAGGTCTCCCTTTTCTTGTGCTTGCCTCCTCGTACTCGTCTGTTTGTGTACCGCACGAAATCGTTTGCGCTATTCGGCAAAGCAAACCGCACCCCGATCGTCGGACCGGAGTAATTCAGGTTCGACGATCGGGGTACGGTTCGCTCCGTTCTGCGATCATGACCGGACAGGACGAGTTCGTTCAGCCGTTGAGAATCGCCTTGACCGCCTCGTACTGCTGGGCGGTGAGCTGGACGGCGGGCTCGCGGATCAGGGTGGAGATATCGAGGCCCTTGGCCTTGACCGCGCCCTTGATGGCGGAAATGAACAGGTCGGTCTGGTCGTACAGCACCATCAGGTGGCTGATGCGTTCGGCCGCCTTGATGGCGGTGGCGTAGTCGCCGGCCTCGTAGGCACGGTGCAGTTCGACGAAGGTCTCCGGCTCCACGTTGGTCATGCCGCAGATCACACCGTCGCCACCGGAGACGCGGTTGACAATATAGTACTCGTCGAAGCCGGAGAACACCGCAAACCGTGGATTCACGGCCTTGACCGCGCGAATCACCTTGCGGGTGTGGCTGATTGTGTCGACCGTATCCTTGATGCCGACGATGTTCGGGTGCGCGGCGGTAAGCTCGGCCACGAGTTCCGGGGTCAAGTCGCTGCCGGTGCGCGGTGGGAAGTTATAGAGGATCACCGGAAGCTTCGTCGCTTCAGCGACCGCGCCGAAGTACGCCTTCGCGCCTCCCGCAGTAGGGCCGAAGTAATACGGCGAAACGACCACGAGCGCATCTACTCCACTTGCTTCGGCTGCCTGCGCGAAGTCGATCACATTGTTCAAGTTGGTATCGCCCACGCCCGCGAACACCTTGATGCGCCCGGCGACATGCTTGGCCACGAAGTCGACTGCCTGCTTCTTGACGTCCAGAGGGAAGGCATAGAACTCGCCGATGCTGCCAAACACCAGCACGCCGTTGACACCGGCCTCGATCAGATGATCGAGATGCCGCCCCCAACGTTCATAGTCGATGTCACCGTCGTCCTTGGTAATGGTGATGGATGGGCAGATGATGCCCGAGAATTCGGCGCTGCTTGTCATGATTGTTTCTTTCGTTACGGAATAGGGGTACCGCTTGTGCGACACCGGGTTTGCGGTCTCTCCCCCAGTCGTCCTGCGGACGACAGCCCCCTCATCAGAGGGGGCTTGGGTTTAGTCGATGTTGTAAGCGCGGCGGGCGTTGTTTTCGAAGAAGTCCTCGTCCTCGCCGAACGTGTCCAGCATGAGTTGGAAGTGCGTGGCAAAGGTCGAGTTGAGTTCCACAACCGGCCAGTTGGAGCTGTACAGCACCTTCTTCGGGCCGAATGTGTCCCGCACGTATTTCACGATGTCCGGGTCCACCGGGTTGTCGCCGGAAACCTTGATATACGAATTCGGCAGTTCGGCCAACGCTGCGAGCGCGGCGCACGATTCCTCATCAAGCCCGGGCACGTTGCCGAGATGATCGATGATGACCGTCACTTCGGGAACCTGCGCGAACGCCTTGGCCATGTCGCCCAGTTCCGGGCCACGGTTGCACAGCTCGAATGGCAATCCCTTGGCGGCCATCGCGCGTAGACCGGCGATGAATTCGGGTTCGAGCGCACGGCCCCGCGGCTCGGAATCCACATGCAGCGGTTCCCTGATGCCATCGGCATTAATCGGGACACGCATCCAAGGGTTTACCCGTCCTTGCAGCATGCGCTTCAAGATCAGCGGACTTGGGTTTTCGAACAGAAGCCGATCCTCGAGCTCGTGGTCGGCCGCGTCGACCTCCACGTATACGCCACCGAGGAAATTCACGCCAAACTTGGCGTATTCCGCGGCGAGATCGTCAACCGTGTACCGGTGCTGCAGTGAGGGCAACCCTGCTAGCCACGGCAGATCCTGCGCATCCGGATCCCAGATATGGAAGTGGGAATCGATTACGTCGAGCGTCATGTCAGGCCTCCTTCAGACCGATCTTGGAGCCCCAGAACGCGTACCAAACCAAGAAGAGGAACAGCGGAACGGTCGCCCAGAGCATCACATTCATGCCGGCCGCATCGGTGATCGCACCGTAGACGAGCGGGATAATCGCGCCGCCGACGATAGACATCGTAATCAGACTGGAGCCGGTTTTGGCCGCGGCGCCCTTCAGATGAGTCAGAGCGAGGGCGAAAATCGTGCCGTAGGCGATGGACATGAAGAAGTACAGAGCGATAAACGTGATGACTGATATCTTACCCAATCCCATGGCGGTGAGAATCATGAGGATCGTGGCACCGATCATGTAGAAACCGAGGATCTTGCCTGGCTTGAACTTGGCCATGAACGGGGTGGTGACGAATCGACCAATCGTGTACATCAGTGTAAGGACGGCGAGGAACGTGGCGGCCATGCCGGCGCTCATACCCTCCCACTGCTGCTGCGCGAACGTGGAGAACGTGGAGAAGCCGATGGTCTGCAGACCGACGTACACGAACTCGGCGATGACGCCAAGGACGACCCACGGCTTCTTGACGAGCGCGCCGATTGAGCTGTCCTGAGCAACGCCGCCGGCCGCTTCCTCCTCGTCGCCCGGGGGCGAAGGGAGCTTGGCGATGGCGAACACGGCGATGACGATTGCGAGAATCACGCCGATGACGATGTAGAACATACGGGTCTGGCTCATGAAGGCGACCTTGGACTCCTCGAAGCCGGGGTCACCGGGCTTGGCGGAGGCGGTGTTGCCGAGAATCATGCCAAGGATCAGCGGGCTGACGACCGAGCCGACCGCATTGAAGCTCTGTGCGAGGTTCAGGCGGAAGGATTCGCCCTTCTCGTCGCCGAGCTTGATGATATAGGGATTGCAGTTCGCCTCGAGCGAGGCGGCGCCGAGCGCGATAACGAACATGGCGAGCAGGAACAGGCCGTAGCTCAGAGACGTGGTGGCGGGTATGGTCAGGAACGAGCCGATCACGAAGAAGATCAGGCCGCAGATCATACCGCCCTTATAGCCGAAGCGCTTGGCGACCATTGTCGCCGGGATGGCCATTACGAAGTAGGCGCCGAAGTAGGCGACCTGCAGCAGCGAGGATTCGGTGCTGTTGAGGTTGAGGTAAACGGCGAACGGATCGCGGATGGCGCTGACGAGGTTCATCGTCAGGCCCCAGGTGAAGAACAGGAGCGTGACCAGAGCGAATGCGATGATCCAGCTCTTGCCCCCGGTGGACTTCGACGTCGTCGTCGGAGTGTTGGATGCCATGGTTTCTCTCCTCCTTGAGAGTCGCGCGCCGCATGGAGCATTCGGACGCGGCGCGCGATTTGGTGCTGCATTGTAAGGCTCCCCATAGAGGCGGAGCCGACGGTTCGGATGTGACCGGTACGAGTTCCCCCGGCCACACCCATGAAAATGGCCTATCAGGCCATATATGCCCTGTTTCGGACCATTTCGCATCTCTCGTAGGATGTGCGACGGACCTCGAGGTCAGCTCAGCGCACGATCGAGGTGGACGTAGCCGCCATCGACGAACACCCACTGGCCGGTGGTGTGGCTGGAACGGTCGGACAACAGGAACGCCGCCTCGTTGCCAATTTCCTCGGTGGTGGTCATGCGGTGCTCCAGCGGAATCTTGTCGGTGATCACCGACA
>JAIJEI010000296.1 GCA_022739095.1 Bifidobacterium sp. | reverse complement strand
GCCACGCAGGCCCTCTACGACTGCTGCAACGAGGAACAACCCAACGGCACCGGGCAGGCCGTGCTCGCCGGGCTCAAGGCCCAAGGCCATGGCCCCGGACAGGTCGCATCCCGTGTGCCGTTCTCCTCATCGCGCAAATGGAGCGCGGTGCGCCGCCCGGACGCCGGATCGTCGGCGGCCACGGGCCGTGAGGGGAACGAGACATGGTACATGGGGGCGCCCGAAGTCATCGTCGCCGCGCTCGACGGCGATTACTCCGATGTGCTGCGGCAGGTCAACGACTACGCCGACGACGGGAACCGCGTATTGCTGATCGCCCGATACGACGGTCCCGACGACCCGCTTCACACCGGCCGTTCCCCGCAGACGGCCGCGTCCGCCAAGCCCGGTGAATCCGACGGGCCTCGGCTGGAGGCGCAGGCCAGGCCGGTGGCGCTTGTGCTGTGCTCGGAAAGGATCCGCCCGGATGCCGCGCGGACGCTGGCCTGGTTCCGCGAACAGGGAGTGCGTTGCCGTGTGATCTCCGGCGACAATCCGGTGACGGTCGGCGCCATCGCCCGCAAGGTCAGGCTCACCGGCGACCGCGAGCCTGTGGCGATGGACGCCCGCACGTTGCCCGAGGACGTGGACGAGTTGGCCCGCGTGCTTGAGAACGTCGATGTGCTGGGACGTGTGCTGCCCGCCCAGAAGCGGGCCATCGTGCAGGCGTTGCACACGCAGAACCACGTGGTTGCCATGACCGGCGACGGCGTCAACGACGCGCTCGCCATCAAGGAGGCGGACCTCGGCATCGCCATGGGCAATGCGGCGCCCGCCACCAAGGCCGTGGCCCAGGTGGTGCTGGTGGATTCCAAGTTCTCGCACCTGCCGGACGTCGTGGCACGAGGCCGTCAGGTCATGGCCAATATGGAGCGCGTGGCCAGCCTGTTCCTCGTCAAAACCGTGTACTCCGCGCTGATCTCGCTCGGTGTAGTGCTGACGCAAATCCCATACCCATACCTGCCGCGCCATATCACCTATATCGGCGCTCTCACCATCGGCATGCCCGCGTTCAT
>JAIJEI010000090.1 GCA_022739095.1 Bifidobacterium sp. | reverse complement strand
GCACCACCATCACCATATATGTTTCTTCCGGCATGACCACCGTACCGAGCAATTTGGTCGGTCAGTCGAAGGACAGCGTGCTACAGCAGTATGAGGGCAAGTTCAGCTTCACCGTGGAGCAGGAAAGCTCCAATACGGTGGAGGCCGGTCTGATTACCCGTGTAAGCCCCGATTCGGGCTCTTCCATCGCACAGGGCGGGTCCATCACCATTTGGGTGTCCACGGGCAAGGAGAAGGTCGCTGTACCGAATATCACCGCTGGCACTGACTACGCCACCGCCGAGCTCATGCTCAAGGCCGTAGGCCTCAAGGCTCAGGCCAGTGGCCCAACCGACAGCACCGCTGTGGTGGTCAGCATCAATCCTGGCGCTGGTAGCCAGGTGGATGTGGGATCGACCGTCACCATCACCACGAAGGCCGGCAGCACCGGAGGTGGCAACGGCAACGGCAACGGCGGCAACGGCAACGGCGGCAACGGCAACGGCGGCAACGGCAACGGCGGCGAGGGCGGAACCCGGTGAGTGAGTGAGCGCCGGGCGTGTGTGTTGCGCATACGCAACGCACATAGCGCAACACATGAGCAATGTAAACACGCAACGCAATCACACGACGCAAAGGGGAGGGGCTTCTGCACCCCTCCCCTTTGCTGTATAAAGAGCTATCCCAGCGCAACAATCCGGGACAGTACGCGAGCCGTGTCCTAGCCCAACATTCCCGGGAAAGCGTCGCCGCGCGCGGAAAAGCTACTTCGTGACCTTGGGCTGGAGGCCGGTGGACTTGGCCACGGCGTTGTCTTGGCCACAGACCTTAAGCCAGTTGGCCAGCAGGCGGTAGCCGTCCTGGGTCATCACGGATTCGGGATGGAATTGCACGGCGTACATCGGCTTGCCCTTGACGCGCACGCCCTGAATAATGTGGTCGCCTTGCGTCCACGCGGTAACCACCAGCGCATCCGGCACCGAATCGGGCTCAACGGCCAACGAATGGTAGCGGGTGGCGGTCATGGGGTTGGCCACGCCCTCGAAAATCTCGTCATCGATATGCTCCACCAAGCTGGTCTTGCCGTGCATGATGGTGGGCGCATGGTCCACGGTGCAGCCGTACACCTCGGCGAGCGCCTGCAAGCCCAGGCACACACCGAACATCGGCACGCCGCTGGCCGCGCACAGGCGAATCATATCCTCACTGGCACCGGATTCGGCCGGAGCGCCGGGGCCGGGAGAAATCAGCACGCCATCGTAACCGTCCAGTACACCCGGCGCGGCTGGGTCGATAGCGTCGTTACGCACCACATCAACAGTGGCACCAAGGGTTTGCAGATAGCCTACGATCGTGTAGACGAAGGAATCGTAGTTATCCACCACCAAAATATGCGCGGAATCGGTCATAGAGCTCTCCTTGAGGGACGTGTACTGCAAGCCATAGTACTAGGCTGCCGTCAGCTCACTGCCACGAAGTTCGACATCTGCTGTAGGAATGGGATATTGGCGGCGGCCCAGGGGAATCCCCACTGGAACAGCGCCGCGGCGGCTGCGAACAACAGCAGAGCCAGCAGCAGCCATCGAATCGGTGCCACGCCGGGCTGCAGACGCAACAGTCCGCCATAGATGCTGGCATCCGGACGACGACGCTCACCCGCGCGAATCTCGCGCAGCACCGGCCAGCGCCATGCCACCGCAGCGGCGATGAACAGAACCAGCCACACTACCAGCGCGCCGAATACCACCTTGTCCAGCGAGCCAATGCGGGAAGCGACCGAGGGGGTTTCGGTGGTGGAGAACTTCACAGCACCGGACGAATCAGTAGTAGCCAGCTCTTTGGGCACGCCATCAGACACTTTGGCCCAGTACGCCAACTCACCATAGCTGATCCATCGATGGGTGGGGGTGGAGTATTTCGGCTCACAGGTGGTCAGTGTGATCATGCGTTTGGTGGGATTGGCAGTGGAGTTTTCCGGATTGGGTGCGATCACATACACGTCCGTGGGCAGCACAATCTCGTATCGGGTGTAGTGGTAGACGTACCAGTAATCCTTGGTACGAACGATGATGGGGTCGCCTTCCTGCAACTTGTCCACATCGCCCAACGGCTGCCCATAACCATTGCGGTGGCCGGCGACGGCGAAGTTGCCGACCTGCCCCGGCATCTGGGTGGTGTCGTAATGGCCCAGACCGTGGCGATTGAGCTGCTCGAGCGTGGTGCCTTCCACGATGTTGCGGTGCCATTGGGAGCCGAAGCGTGGAATGTAGATCTGCGCGATCAAGTCGCCATATTCCGCGTCTTTCGGCTGTACCGGCGCATCGCCCTCCTGGGCTTTGGCGATGGTGACCGTTCCCCCGTTGTTGCTGGGGTCGCTCCAGTCGACGGACTGGGTGGTTTCGTTCTGGGCTCGCTCCGCCTCGACACCGGTCCACCACATCTGCCAGACGATGTACAGGGCGCAAATCACGGCAGCGGTAATCAGCAGTTCGGCGCAGATGCCGAGTGCCTGCCAGACCAGGCTCCGCTGGGGCGAAGACGCGCCGCCGCGTACTGCGGCATGACGGGACCTTGCCCTACTGGCATTGGCCGGGTCTGCCGCCATTCGTGCGGCATCGTCCTCGGGGAAGGGCTGCACGTCCGACACGGACGCGAGATCAATGGGTGCCGGTGCGCCGCTGTTGTGCCTGCCGTGTCTCATTGCTGAGCCTGCTCCTCATCTGTGGTCTTTGAAGTATCGACCGTGGCATATTTCAACTGCTGCAGCAAGGCGGCGGTAGCGGGGAACTGAAGGTCCTCGGCATTCTCCACCTTGTAGCCAATGCCAAACGCGGTCACGTATTGCTTAAGAATGGTAATGGCTTCGGAGTCGTTCAATGCTGCGCGAAGTCTTTGCGGATCACCAATCGCGGAAATGGTGAACGGCGGCGAGTATTTCTTACCGTGCAACGACAGCACGTTGCCGGAACAGATGACCGCCGAATTGAACAGCACCCGCTGATCCATAATCATCAGCGCATCGGCACCGCCGGTCCACAAGGCATTCACCACCGATTCGACGTCCTGCTGGTGGATCACGTAATCGTTGATATTGGCGGTCGTGCCATTGTTGTTGACGGCGTTCTCCCATAACGGAGAATCATCCAGCGTTACCGTTACGCCGCTGCCGCTGAGCGCGGGCAGCATCAGGCTGGAATCCACATTGCTGGAGCCCTTGCCTCGGTTCTGCGTGCTGTCGGTGCCATCGGTGCCATCGGCCTTGAGCGCGTCAGTAAGATTGGCTACCTGTTCGGTCAGATCGCTGACGTCCTGCTGCAGCTGGCTGGCCTCGTCCACGCCTCGCTCCACCAGATCGGCCGTATCGTTGGTGACGGCAACCGTACGATTGACCCTCACGTTGGTGCTCAGCAGAAAACCGGTCAAGGCAATGACGACGAATACCGCGACACCACCCCATAGGGAGTGCCGTGTACCGTGCTTACCTACATGTCTGGCCATGAATTTCCTGTCTTCTTGCCGACTCTGGTCGCCGCTTTCGAGTGTAGCCACTATTATGACTTTTAGCCTATTGAATGGAGACTATGCTGATGGCTGACGAAGAGCTGCACGAAACCGACTCGAACAACCAGAAGGACTGGCAGAGCGAGACCTCGTCCAGCACCGCTGCTGACGAGACCGCCAACAAAGACACCGAGCAGAACGCAGAGAACGCTTCTGCCGAGGAAGACGCGGCTTACGGCGTGAATATGGAGCAGGTGCAGGCCGTGCTCAACGCCACTGCCGATAAGACCACGCTGACCCCGCAGATGCAGCGCATGATGGACCGCCAGGCGGAGAACACCAAGCGTGTTGAAGAAACCATCAAGGGCACCAAGTCGAACCCGCGTTGGTTCGTGCCGCTGTTCTGCGCGTTTATGATCATCGGCCTGATTTGGTGCGTGGTGTACGACCTCTCCCCGTCCGGCTCCTGGCCGATTCCGAACATCGGCGCGTGGAACCTGGGCATCGGCTTCGCCCTGATCATGATCGGATTCCTGATGACGATGGGATGGCGCTGAGTTCCGACTCGTTGCGCTTATCTATCGGTAGATCGTTTTTTCTATCGTTAGGTTGTTCTTAGTTCTTATACGAAAAAGGCCGACCTCCCGTATGCGGAGGTCGGCCTTTTTCGTGCCTTCACCTGTTCATCCACAGCTATCCACCACTTATCCACCACTTATCCACTACGTTATCCACAGCCTGTGGATGAATTACACCCATGTAGTTTTCCACCGAATGTGGAAAACCATGTGGATAAGTGGTGGATAAGCGACGTTTCTCGGTGTATATCTCGTACATAACTTTGGATTGTCGTGCATCGCCACAGCGGAGAAACAGTTATACACCCGAATTATCCACTGCAACAAACCCAGTAATACCGCGGTATTCCTAACTTATCCACATAAGTTATCCACAACCTTATGCACTTTTCTACACACTTGTGCACAAGTCACCATTGTGGATAACTCATTATCGTGGATAACTCATCATTGCGCGCATCTCATTACTGTGGATATCTTCATTACTGTGGATACCTTCATACGGCACACGCCCACTCACCGGACGGCGATATCCACATCGCCACTTTCCGTACATACACTGATGCCGGGCACTGCATGTTCCGCAATACCCGGCATCAATCGTTTTTTTTACAGCCATATCAAGCCATATCAGTGCAGGGAGCCGAAACTCATCCACCCGTAAGGATTGGCCATATTGCACAACAGAATCAACGCAACGACCAGCACCACCATGGCCCAGCCGTACACCTGCATGCGCCATTTCAGGCTTTTACCTCGCCACGCCGGCACACCGCCCACCAACAGCCATGTGAGTAGCCCACCCACCACAAAGCCGCCGACATGCGCCTGCCACGCCACGCCACCGACCACGAACGGCAAGGCGAAGTTCATCGCCATCCAGATCAACATGGAGCGGATATCGGCACCGATACGGCGATAGACCACCAGCAACGATGCAAACAGGCCAAATAAAGCCCCAGAAGCCCCGTAGGCTGCCATTTGCCAGCCGATGCCGCCCGGAGCCACCGCAGCCCACACCATAAGTCCCAGGGAGCCGCCAAGGCCGGAAATCACATACAGTCCCAAGAACCGCCAGTAGCCAATCATTCGTTCCAGTACCGGCCCCACGGAATACAGGGCAATCATGTTGAACAGGATATGCAATATCGAGTTCGGCGCATGCAGGAACATCGAGGTGATGAGCGTCCACGGCTCAGCCACCAGTCTGACCGGAGCCGCCATGCCGAGGTACATCAACCAAGCCCTCAGGCCCGGGGCAATAAATCCCAGCAATACCTCCAGTAGCCACACTGCCACGCACGCAACAATCAGCGCCCAGGTCATCACCGGACCACCGCGCTCCCACTGGTATCGAATCTCCCGTTGTGTAGGAATATGCATGCAGTCCACTGTATCGAAGGTCTCGGATGCGTTTCACGCGCCGCGAAGATGCGGAGCCGGCCGAAGGCAGACGGGCGCGGATGAATCGCCCACGAATGTCATTCCACCCAATCGTCACAAACAGCGGCCTAGAATAGGGAGCAGAGTCGGTCTGAATGGGCATACCGACCAGACGATCCCTAGGGAAAGGAGCCGTCATGGAGAACAAGTCTTCTAACGGTTGGAAGTTCTTCGCGCTGCTGTTCGGCGGATTACTCGCCGCGCTTGTTGGCCTGTACATCTACAAGCAGCAGGACCCGGATTACGATCCATGGGAGGAGCCGTGGGAGAACAGCTCCTCGCCGGTCGACCTGGGTCTGAACAAGGCCGAGGATGAGGCCGATGACGAGGCGGAAGCCGCCCCGGCCGAAGCCTGATAGCACAGTTTTTCAACGCAAAAGGGCCCTGTATCCAACCCGCGTGGTTGGATACAGGGCCCTTTTGCGTCTCTCAACAGGAACCCGGCTCCCCTCTATGAGGGGAGCCAGAATGTTCGTGAACTCAGTCGGCCAAAGGAGCAGTGTGCCAGATACTCTCGAGGTAATCTTCCATGGAGCGGTCGGAGCTGAAGTAGCCGGAGTTGGCCACGTTGAGCACGGCCTTGCGGTTCCATTCGAGCTCGTCGGCGTAGAGGGCCTCGATCTCGGACTGGATGTCCATGTAGGCGGAGAAGTCGGCCAAGGTCATGAACCAGTCCTTGGTCAGCCAGTCGGCCACGAGCGGGGAGTAGGCGTTGCGATCGCCGTTGGAGAAGGTGCCGTCGGCCACCAGATCGATGGCCTGCTTCAGGCGTGGATCGGCCTCGTAGTACTTGGCCGGATTGTAGCCGTTGGCGTACTGGGCTTCCACCTCGTCGACGGTCATGCCGAAGAGGAAGAAGTTGTCGGCGCCGACGCGCTCACGAATCTCGACGTTCGCGCCGTCCAGCGTACCCACGGTCAGGGCGCCGTTCAGAGCGAACTTCATGTTGCCGGTACCGGAAGCTTCCTTGCCGGCCTGGGAGATCTGCTCGTCAAGCTCGGTGGCCGGGATGAGGTTCTGGGCCATCTCGATGTTGTAGTTCGGCAGCATGTGGACGGCGAGCTTGCCCTTGACGGCCGGATCGCTGCTGATCACGCGGGAAACGTTGTTGATCAGCTCGATGGTCATCTTGGCCAGGTAGTAGCCCGGAGCGGCCTTGGCACCGAAGAACACGGTGCGCGGAGTAATGTCCTCGGCCTTGACCTTACCGGACTTGATGTCGGCGTAGGTGGAGATCACGGCGAGGATCTTCAGGGACTGGCGCTTGTACTCGTGCAGGCGCTTGACCATGGTGTTGAACAGGGTGTTCTCGTCGATATCGATGCCGTAGTGATCCTTGGCGAAGCCCACGAATGCGTGCTTGTTGGCCTTCTTGACGGCGGCGAACTTCTTGACGAACTCATCGTCCTTGGCCAACGGCTCGAGGCCCTTGAGCAGCTCCAGGTCGGCGACCCACTTGTCGGTGCCCAGACCCTCGGTGATGAGGTCGGACAGACGCGGGTTGGCGAGCTTGACGAAGCGACGCGGGGTCACACCGTTGGTCACGTTGGTGAACTTGTCCGGGTAGACGTCGGAGAAGTTCTTGAGGGTGACGTCCTTCAACAGCTGGGAGTGCAGCTCGGCCACGCCGTTGACGTGGGAGCCACCGTAGGTGGCCAGGTAGGCCATGCGCACGGCGTCGCCGGTGTAGATGGCCATGTCCTTGATGGTGTCGGCGGCAACGCCCTTGGCCTTGAGCTCGGCCTCGAACTGCGCGTTGATCTTCTCGATGATCTCGAGGTGACGCGGCAGCAGCTCGCCGATCAGGCTGGCCGGCCAGACCTCAAGGGCTTCCGGCAGCAGGGTGTGGCAGGTGTAGTTGAAGGTCTTGGTGGTGATGGACCACGCGGTATCCCAGTCGTAGCCGTACTCATCGATGAGGATGCGCATGAGCTCGGGGATACCGATCACCGGGTGGGTGTCGTTGAGCTGGAAGACGATCTTGTTCGGGAAGGTCGTCAGGTCCGGCTTGCCCTGGCCCGGGTAGAAGACGCGGATGGCGTCGTGCAGGGAGGCGGAGACGAAGAAGTACTGCTGCTCGAGGCGCAGTTCCTTACCGACCTTGGTGGAGTCTTCCGGGTAGAGAATCTTGGAGATGTTCTCGGCCTTGACCTGCGGGGCCACGGCGTCCATGTACTCGGAACGGTTGAAGGCGAGCAGATCGAACTCGTCGTAGCTCTTGGCGGTCCACAGGCGCAG
>JAIJEI010000089.1 GCA_022739095.1 Bifidobacterium sp. | reverse complement strand
GTTCTTCGCCGCCGTGTTCATGGCCTTCTCCTACTCCATCTCCTACGGCATCGCCGGCGGCTTCATCATGTACTGCATCGTGAAGACCTGCAAGGGCAAGGCCAAGGAGGTTCACCCGATCATCTGGATCGTGGCCGCGCTGTTCATTCTGGACTTCGTGTGCATGGCGATTCTGTAACGCTGATTGTCAACGGTGGATTAGCCTTCAAGGATTAATCCACCGCCATACGGCATAAAGGCCGGGCTCCCCAAGGGCCCGGCCTTTGTTGTTGCCACAGTGATCAACGCACATAAGTCCCTTCGATAATCATCCGCCATTCAATCAATGGCCGGCCATGACTCGGACATGGTGCGGGACGGCAAGCGGATTTTGCTGTTGGGCATAACAACAGACGAGGGAATAGATCCAGTCGCGTCAACAGGGTATGCGGATATGTGTCATGCGGTGCCGTGTACAAACTGTTGTCAACTGACAACGTTTTTTAGATGGCTCAGATTATCTTACCGGCCATTTTCTGCCATTCTTGATGCATGGGAATAGTTGTCAACTGACAACTAAATGTACATGGCAACAGCACGAGTGCCTTATCCAACATCGAAATATGCAGTGGAATAGGCAATCGCACAGAAACCGAAAAACCAAAAGGCTTCTATACCGAATGAAACGGTATAGAAGCCTTTTGGTTTGAGATTCGGCTCCCCTCACCTGAGAGGAGCCGAAAAAAGAAATTAGTCCTCGAACGGATCAAAGTCGCGACGGACGCGGCGACGCGGACGCTCGGTACGCTCTTCGCGGTCGGCGCGGTAGTCGTCGTAGTTGTCGTCGGTGGCGTAGCGCGGGTTGCGGTCCGAGCCACGGCCACGGCCGCCACGGAAACCGCCACGGCGGTCATCACGATCGCCACGGTCATCGCGATCGGCAGAACGACGGCGACGCGGACGATCATCATCGCGATCATCGCGATCGAAGTCACGGTCATCGGAGCGACGGCGACGCGGACGATCGTCGTAATCATCCTCAAAGTCGTCGGAGCGACGGCGACGCGGACGATCGTCACGATCATCGAAGTCACGGTCATCGCGATCGGAGCGACGGCCACGACCGCCACGGCGATCGTCACGGTCACCACGGCCACGGCCACCACCACGGCGGTCATCGCGATCGCCACGGCTCGGGCGGGCGTTGCTCTCCTGATCCTCGAAACCGGGGATGGCCAGGGAGATCTTGCCGCGGTCATCGACGCCCTGAACGATCACCTCAACGGTGTCGCCTTCCTTGAGCACGTCTTCGACGGCGTCGATACGCTCGCCGTTGGCCAGGTTGCGGATCTGGGAGATGTGCAGCAGGCCGTCGGTGCCGGGGGTGAGGTTCACGAAAGCGCCAAACGACGTGGTCTTGACGACCTTGCCGTTGTAGGTTTCGCCGGCCTCAGGCACGTGCGGGTTGGCAATGGAATCGATGATGGACTTGGCCTTCTCAGCGGCCTCGCCACCCTCGGAGGAGATGAAGACGGTACCGTCATCCTCGATGGCGATTTCAGCGCCGGTGTCTTCCTGGATCTGGTTGATCATCTTGCCCTTCGGGCCGATGACTTCGCCGATCTTCTCCACCGGGACGGAGGTGGTGATGATGCGCGGAGCGAACTCGCTCATCTCGGCCGGGCCGTCGATGCACTCGTTGATGACCTCGAGAATCGTGGCGCGGGCTTCCTTGGCCTGCTGCAGAGCGGCGGCCAGGATGTCAGCGGGGATACCGTCGAGCTTGGTATCGAGCTGCAGGGCGGTGATGAACTCGGAAGTACCGGCCACCTTGAAGTCCATGTCGCCGAAGGCATCCTCGGCACCCAGGATATCGGTGAGGGTCTTGAAGATGTGCTTGCCATCGACATCGCCGGACACGAGGCCCATGGCGATGCCGGCAACCGGGGCCTTCAGCGGCACGCCGGCAGCCAAAAGGCTCAGCGTGGAGGCGCACACGGAACCCATCGAAGTGGAACCGTTGGAGCCGATGGCCTCGGAGACCTGACGGATGGCATAGGGGAACTCTTCGCGGCTCGGCAGCACCGGCACGAGAGCCTTCTCGGCGAGGGCGCCGTGGCCGATTTCACGGCGCTTCGGGGAACCGACGCGGCCGGTCTCACCAGTGGAGTACGGAGGCATCTCGTAGTTGTGCATGTAACGCTTGGACTGCGGACCGGACAGCGCGTCGATCTGCTGCTCCATCTTGAGCATGTTCAGGGTGGTGACGCCCAGAATCTGGGTCTCGCCACGCTGGAACAGGGCGGAACCGTGCACGCGAGGCACAATGTCCACCTCGGCGGACAGGGTGCGGATGTCACGCAGGCCACGGCCGTCGATGCGGTAGTCCTCGGTCAGGATGCGGCGACGCACGATCTGGCGCTGCAGTTCCTTGAAGGCGTTACCGAGTTCCTTGTCCTTCTCGGCATCGTCCATATCGGTGAACTCGTCCGCGAGCACCTCGCGCACGTGCTCCTTGATCTCGTGGATGCGGTCCTGGCGAGGCAGCTTCTCGGCAATGGAGAGGGCCTCGTCCAGATCCTTGTGAGCGATCTCGTCGATGCGGGCATACAGCTCGTCGGTGTACTCCGGGAAGAGCTGGAATTCCTTGGTCTCCTTGGCGGCGATCTTCTTGAGCTCGTCCTGAGCCTCGCAAATCACCTTGATGAACGGCTTGGCAGCCTCAAGACCACCGGCAACGACTTCCTCATCGGGCTTGGTCTGGCCCTCGTCGTAGATGAGGTGCCAGGCGTTCTTGCCGGCACCGGCCTCGATCATGGCGATGGCAACGTCACCGTTCTCGATCACGCGGCCAGCGACCACGATCTCGAACACGGCGCGCTCACGCTCGCTCCAACGCGGGAAGGCGACCCACTGGCCGTCGATCAGAGCCAGACGCACACCGGAGACCGGTCCTTCGAACGGCAGGCCGGAGATCATGGTGGAGGCGGAAGCGGCGTTCAGGGCGATGACATCGTAAGCGTCATCAGGGTTCACGGCGAGCACGGTCTCGACGACCTGCACTTCGTTGCGCAGGGTGTGCGGGAACAGCGGGCGCAGCGGGCGGTCGATGATGCGGCAGGCGAGGATGGCCTCGGAGCTCGGGCGGCCCTCACGACGGAAGAACGAGCCCGGGATCTTGCCGGCAGCGTACATCTTCTCTTCAACGTCGACAGTCAGCGGGAAGAAGTCGTAGTTCTCCTTCGGGCTGGAACCGGCGGTGGTGGTGGACAGAATCATGGAATCGTCGTCGAGGTAGGCGGCCACAGCGCCATCGGCCTGCTGGGCGAGGCGGCCGGTCTCGAAGCGCAGCGTGCGCTTGCCAAACGATCCATTGTCGATTACGGCCTCAACGGCCTTGATTTCGGGACCCTCCATAGGGTTCCTCCTTCTTTAATTTTCTAATTATTCCTACATACTGTGTTGCGGTTTGGCGACTCGCTTGAACCGCAACTGTCCTCTTCAGCGGACGTCACATACCTTGTTTCGACTGGCCCCTTGGTCGTCGTTCCTCGTGTCAACCCCTTCATTCGGGTTCTCTTGTCGGCCTTACCTACTGGCTACCTGCGTGCGCACCGTTTCCGGTTTCGTCGCCCTACTGGCCTATTCTCTAACCCTCTTGCCGTTGTTGCCGTTGGCTGGCGATATGTAAAACGCCCGAGCACCATCCTAGGTGCTCGGGCGGAAGTCTTCAATTATCGACGCAGACCCAGACGCTCGATGAGGGAACGGTAACGGTTGATGTCAACGCGCTTGAGGTAGTCAAGCAGGCGACGACGGTCACCGATCATCAGCTGCATACCACGACGGGAGTGGTGGTCGTGCTTGTGCTCCTTGAGGTGCTCGGTCAGGTCGGCGATACGCTTGGACAGCAGAGCCACCTGGACCTCGGGGGAACCGGTGTCACCTTCGTGCGTCGCGTACTCGTTGATAATCTGGGTCTTCTCGTCAGCCGTCAGTGCCACGGCGTCCTCCTTATTGTGTCGTTGCGCGGTGTTTCGTGCAGGTTCGCTCGAAACGCTCTCTATCCGCGGGCGAAATTACGCCAAATGGAAACTATACGGCAGGGGCCGGACTGGGGGCACACGGTTTGCGCGGTGGTGAGCAGTGAGCGACGTACGGCGACTCACGTGCGCTCACACAGTGGTGAGCAATCCGCCAAACAACACCACGAACAGGGCGATAGTTTCAATCACGAAGTACAGAATGAAGCTCGCCCAGCTTTTGGTCAGTACGTTCAGTGGTGAGGTCTTCCGGATAATCACCAGCAGACCCACGAATATCAGGGCATATACGGCGATGCCGATCGCCGCCCCCATAATGCCCAGATTCGCGGCATTCGCCAGGCCGGCCTGCTTACCGTAGACCACGTACGTGGAATACCAGAAATTGAGATTGAGCATGCTAAGTCCCGCGATGAACTGCTCGCCGGCCAACCCGATCACGAACACAATCAGCCACGGCCAGGACGGCGAGACGACCACCGCCATCGCCAATCCGACGTACGCAATCACCACGGCCGCCCAACCGACCAGTGCGATGCCTTGCGTAGATACTCCCCCGAGCACGGCCACAATGGAGTCGGTATTATTTACCGCCAGCGAGCGACCGAACCAGTACGGCGCGATGATGGCGCACAGTACGGCAAGAATAATCAGCGCCCAACGCAACGGATGCGAACGACGGCGCTCGATATCCGCCAGAGACAAATCGGTCTCGGGTATGGAAGCTTCGGGGTGCCGGGAAACCTCGACGGTCTCTACTTTGCCGCCCACGATTTCCGTCGCCTCGTTAGGTTCTTGCTCGTTGGATTCCTGCTCCATGCACCGCCTCGCCGATTACCTGCTTATTGCCATGTATTGCCATGCCGATTATTGCGATGCCCATCTTAGCGTGTGTGTTAGGCAAGTCTCCGATACGATCGATTACTCGCCATGGTCCTCACCATGATCCTCGCTACGATTCTCCTTAACTGAATCCGTGGGAGCAACGTCATTATTGCCCGCAGACAAGCCCCGCTCGCCCGATTCGCGTTTCGGAAGCGAGAAAGATGATGCCCTGTTCCCCCGTCGCTCGCTATGCAGCAAAGCCTCAAGCATATCGACCTGCCGCTCCAGCTCATCGATACGACGTACTTGCTGTGCGATCAGCAGTTCGCGTAAATCGTTGTTCTGCTCTCCGCGGGAGATGGGGAAGATGATGGCGCGGCGTTCGGGGGATACGTGGAAATCGGATTCGCTGCCGGCTTTCGCCGTAATCGCGGCACTCTCCGCCTCACGCCACTCGTTCGAAGTATCTGATATTCCAGCGGTTCCCGATCGATAAAGCCGCGAATGAGATACCCCCCCGGCTGTTTTTCTCGGCGGGGGCGGGCGCTTCGGCACCCAGGATCCCATCCTGTGCCTCGCGCCAGCGGGCAAAGCAACGTTCGATGCGCTTGTACCCGATCAGGGCGGGATCGAGCCCGGCCTCACGGAACAATCGCACCGGCGAGGCACCTTTGTTATAACGGGTCACGCAATACCGTTTGAAGTCGTCAGTGTAGGTAATGCGTTTCGAAGTGGCTTCCGCCACCGCCGGCAACGACTTCAGGTACTTGATCTCTTCGGGGCTAAAGGCCCCTCCACCGCTAGTCATTTTCATCCCTTGCACTCTCTGGAAGGTTCGTTCGCGCCCCCTGAATATGGGGACATGTCATAGTTTGGGATGATAGTACTTGTTATACGGACTTTTCTAACCCCTAGTAGGGTAGGTTTCATCCCCGATAAACTGCTCCTTGTCTCATTGCCGGCACTCCCCCTATTATCACCCTTGCGGGAAGATGCAACATATGCCGCTTTTCTTACGTGAACCGGTGACCGGTAGATGACGGTGTCCAGCAGATGATGGTGGCTCCGAAATTTCGGATGGAACAAGTTTTACGCACTATGACACAACTTCTGTGTTAAAAGTCGCACTTTCTGTGTCATTGACACAGATTTTCGGATACTACAACACGTTTTTCAGCATCAGGACCACAAATTATGCAGGCAATAATCTGCAATATACGAGAGATTATCTATCGGATAAGCGGCCACAGACGGAAAAATTGCATTGATGCTGTGGACGAGCCAAGGAGCAAACACCAGCAAATCAGTCCAATAACTACCACATATGCAGCGAAGGCCGACCTGATTATTCAGGTCGGCCTTCGCTGCGTTCAAACGCTCTATTGCAACAGGTAAGCCCGCAAGGCCTCCGCCAACCTATTCTCATCGTTCTCGCTACATGAAATACGGCACCAGTCAATAAGCACCAAGAGAAGTACAACAACCACTGCCACGACTGCCCGGTTTGAATCAAATCCAATCATATTCGCGTTCGTGAGAATGGCCACAATCAGTGCAAGAATAGAAACGGTTAACGCGGCAAAACCAGCAATTCCCGGAGTCCGAATAACTCGATGAGAACGAGCATCCAATAGGTACTGTGCGATGTCATCATATTGCACCGGCGCTACACTATGTTTCGGGCTGAGACCTAATCGTTGAGCACAGGGTTCAAGAACCTCGTCCTGCATCGTATTCTTCAGTTGTTTCCTGGCTTCACTTTCCGCCTCCACAGCACTTGTTTCCGCTGCCCGAAGAGCTTCTATGGATTGCTGCACTTTTGCAGAGGCCTTTTGATTTTCTTCTAGCGCTTGCACCGCCTTTTTCGAAGCGGCTGCGGCCTCTTGCTTAGCAATTTCTAGCGCCTGCCTCGCATTCGCGATTTGTGCAACAGCCTGTTGCGAGTTCGACGCTGCTTTGTCTAGAGCTTTACGTTGTTTCTTAAACGCATAGGTAGAGGAACCCCAATCATCTTTTGTATAGAACAGCATACTTTAACCCTTCTTCTGCAGTAAATGAATAAAAAACATGTGGTCGGACAAACCATCCGATTTGTTCGACCACATGATCAATCAACCGTGAAAATAATCACCGTCAATTAGTACTCGCCTCCGCCAATCACGCGTTGAGGGCGCGCTTGGTGGAGCGGGACTTGGCGAACACAGTCGCGGCAACACCGGCGAGGAGCACGGCAACCACGGTGAACAGCGCGGTACCGGCGGCACCGGTGAGCGGCAGCTGAGTGATGGACTTGACGTTCAAGACCGTCTTGTTGGTCGTGTTGACCTGATGGAGCTTGTCAGCGGCCAGAGTGCCCTCGCCGCCGTCCGCGCCGATGGTCACGGTGAAGGTGACCTTGAAGTTCTCGGCGTAACCGGTCGGGGCCTTGGTCTCCTGAACGGTGTAGGTGCCTTCGGCAAGGCCGCGGACAGCGACCTTACCGACCGCCTTCTGGCTGCCCTTGCCGTCGGCTGAGGTCAGGATCTCGTTACCGTTGGCGTCCGGGTAGTAGACGCCGTTGGTGTCCTGGGAGAACTTGATGAAGGTCTTGCCGCCATCGGCGGAGACCTTGAACTGGGCACCGGCCAGACCCTTGGCGTCGTTGTCGACACCGATCTTGGTGAAGTCGAACTTGCCGAGCTTCTTGACGACAGGTGTGCCTTCGCCGGTCTGGTCGTTTTTGTTCTTCACGGTGGCCTCGTTGGTCACCTGGTCGACGGCGTCAGAGGTCACGACGCCCTTGTAGGTCACTTGGATGGTCTTGCCGGCGTAGTCCTTCACGTTCGGGAACGCGATGGTCGTCACGGTGCCGTTCTCGTCGGAGGCGGAACCTTGCTGGGTCAGCGTGTAATCG
>JAIJEI010000295.1 GCA_022739095.1 Bifidobacterium sp. | reverse complement strand
GCTAGAATAATGAGCAGTGCGACCGAATCGACAGGAGGATGCCATGGCCAAGCGCAACGCGGTGGTGGTGACGCATACCAGGCTCAGGCAGACCGGAACCGTAGTGGCCGAGGCGGTGAGCCAGCTGCGTGTGGCCGGTTTCGAGGTCACGATCATCGACAACACCGAGGCCCCTGATTTCGGCGTGCAGCCGCCGTGCGTGTCGGACGACACCGAAATCGTCGTGGTTCTGGGCGGCGACGGCACGATTCTGCGCGCCGCCGAACTCGTCCACTGCACCCAGGTGCCGATTCTCGGCGTGAACATGGGGCATGTCGGCTTCCTGGCCGAATTCGAAAGCTTCCAGATCGACGAGGCGATCCGCCGGGTCGCCACCCACGACTATTCGATCGACGAACGCATGATCGCCCATGTGGACGTCTGGCTGCCCGGTGCCACCAAGCCCATCGAGGATTGGGCGCTGAACGACATCACGCTGGAACGCGCCGACCGGGGCAAGATGGTCGAACTGTCCATCCGCGTGGACGATGTGGAGATGAACTCGTTCGGCGCGGACGGCGTCATCGTATCCACGCCCACCGGTTCCACCGCCTACGCCTTCTCCGCGGGCGGTCCGGTCATGTGGCCGAACGTCAAGGCCCTGCAGTTGATTCCGTTGGCCGCGCACGCCCTGTTCGCCAGACCTCTGATCATCGGCTCCGGCTCGACCTTCACCATCGATATTCTGGACGATTCCATGTCCGAAGGCTGGATCTGCTGCGATGGCCGCCGCCAGCGCGCCCTGCCGCAGGGTACGCGCGTCATGGTGCGCGAATCGCGCGATACGTTGCGTCTCGCCCGACTCTCCGGCGTGCCGTTCACCAACCGTCTGGTCTCCAAATTCGACCTGCCCGTGGTCGGCTGGCGCGAGCACGCGCGCAACGAGGCCTCGAGCCAGTCGCTGCATCACGGGCACACGTTCCCGGCGGCCGCGTATGCGTCGGCTGGCGTTGCCGTTGCCGGTGACGCTGGCGTCGCTGGTACCGAGCCCGACAAGCCGGGCGAACGTGACGGCAAGGCAGGAGCCTGATGCTCGAAGA
>JAIJEI010000088.1 GCA_022739095.1 Bifidobacterium sp. | reverse complement strand
CGCTTTGCAGGCGATGGTCGAGAACATGGCCGACGGCGTCACCGAGCCCACTCCCGCCAATCTGGAGAGCATCCTCACCCAAACGCAGCGTCTCTCCGACCTCATCGCCTTCCTGTTGGATTTGAGCCGTATGGAGGCCGGTGCGGCGAGTCTGAATATCGAAAAGTTCAACTTCGCCGACTTCCTTGACGAGACCATCGAGCCGTTGGAAATCACCGACGGCGGCCACGCCCACGACATCCGCGTCACCGTGCCGGCCGACATCTCGATGGAAGGCGATCAGGACCGCCTGCGCCAGCTGTTCACCAACATCATCGCCAACGCGCTGAAGCATTCGGCCGACGGCACCACCGTGCTGGTCGACGCCCACGAGGACGACAACCAAGGCACCATCGTGACCAATGTGGTGAATTTCGGCTCACAGATTGCACCGTCCGACCGTTCGGACATCTTCCGGCGCTTTGTCAAAGGCAAGACGGGTCCCGGCACCGAGTCGGGCGGCACTGGTCTTGGCCTGTCCATTGCGCGCTGGGCGGCCCAATTGCACGGTGGCACCGTCAAAGTGGTCGATGACACGCGAGGTGCCGATTTCGAAATCATCCTGCCTAAATATCACATCGCCGAACGCTGATGCCGAACGCTGATATTGTCCGACGTCCTACCGTACACTGTATTCGAACAGATGTTCGAATACAGGGTGGGAGGCATAGCATGATGCAGCAATCCGAGTCACGAACCATGCCGCACGAGGCCACGCTGTTTGTTATGCAGATGGCCGGCGATTCCATGATCAATGCAGGTATTCACAACGGCGATCTGCTGATTGTCGACCGTTCGTTAACACCAGTCCCCGGAGACGTGGTTGCGGCTGTCATGGACGACGAAATCGCCATCAAACGACTGGTTTCACGGGCCGGCATCACCATATTGCACGCCGAGAATCCGCGATACCCCGATTACATGCCAAGCAACGGCGCTTTGCCCGCTATCTTGGGCATCGTAACCGATGTCATTCACCCACTGATATCGTCATCGGACCGTCGCACCACGGCATCCGCCAATACCAGCATGCCCACCACCTTGGTACCGGCCTGCTGAAACGCCTGAACGCATTGCCGCACGGTGGCACCTGTGGTGACGATGTCATCAATGAGAAGCACCACGTCGCCATGGCCGATGAGATTACGCTTCACCGTGACATGACCGGTGATACGGCGGGCACGCTGTGCCGAAGAGACCTGTTGCACGGAGCGTGCCTTGGTGGAGGAGCTCAGGGCATTGCATGGTCGCGCATCGACGCCGTACCCACGCAATGCCCCTGCCACCGATTTGGCCAACGGTGCCGTATGGGCACGCCCTCTTCGGCGCATTGACGCCCGCGATGACGGCACCGGAACCACCAATACGCGATGACCCAAGCATGATGACGGTATTGGCGTCTTGTTCAGCAGCGACACCATGATGCGGCCGAATGGGCCGTCAAGCTCTGTATCGTCGTGGTCCTTCCAGTCGAGAATGGCATGACGCGCCGCTCCCTGATAGATTGACGCGGACCATATACGGGCTCCGCCACCACTGTCTGCATCCCGTTCCCGGCATTGCGCGAACAGGGCCCGGCATGCCGCACACAATATCTCATCCGGCGCGTCACACCCAGCGCAGCCGCGTGGAAACAGCAGATTGCAGGCCTGCGCCCGCATCGCATGCCACCACTTGTATACGCTCGGCCCGTCCATAACACGTCACCATCAAGCTGGAGTATCGAATCGTGCAAGCAGTGCATCCAGCAGTTGTACCGTATCTTGCGGATTCTCCACACGAACACCGATCGCACCGGCCTCAACCGCGGGATAGTCATTACCCGTAGGCGTCATGCGATCACCCACAAACACCATTTCATCGGCCCGTATGCCGAGCGTCTGCGTCAGCTTGCGCACGGCATAGGCCTTATCGATGCCGCATTCGCTGACATCCACACTGGTGTATCCGCCGGCCCTGACCCGCATATGCGGCAGATCGGCCTTGACCGCTTCGACCAGCGCCTGTTTCTTCGTGTTATCGCGATCCCATGCCTGCTTGGCCGCTACGGGCGCGAACTGCCCAAGAGCGGAGAAGGTGATCTGGCTGCCCCTGTTCTCGATTCGAGGCCCCCATACCTGCTGTTCCCACAATCCCAGTTCCCGGGCATGTCGCTCAAGACTTTCCGAGACAGCGGCCACGGTGGCTTCGGACAGATCATGCGCATACACCAAGGCCCATTGCGTGCCATCCCACCGGTAATACCGGGAGCCGGAGGTAGGCATGACATGCAGATTGCCGCGCCTGGCATTCGGGGTGAGCACATCCAGCACCTGCGAGGTGACCACCGCCATGCCGCCCCCTGAGATCAGGGCCACCACCGTATGGTCGAGCAACGCACAGAACCGTTCGATCATCGCGGGCTTCATCGGCTGTTTTGAGCTGGCCAGCGTGTTGTCCAAATCGAAACCGAACACCTTGGCGTTGGAGCAGACATTATCGAAATCAAGTTCGGACCACGAACGTACCACCATTTGTCGCGCCTCCCTCGTTGACGAATGTTCACAACCAATGAACCAATCCTAACGCATGTTGCCTCCGCCATGTCCTATGGTGGGAACCATGCTTCAGCCACCTTGGAACGCACGAATCTATCGCAACCGCCACGGTCGCGGCACACGAACCTCGATGTTCGGCACCCGTCTGCCCCGTTACCGCACCCGTACCGGCATGTTCGACGATATGGTGGCGGCCCAGGTTCGCAGGCTCGGCCAAGCGTGGCCGGAACTGATACGTCCGATCCAGTTCGCGGTGGAGGATGTGCCGCCTTCGGATCCGACGCCTTGGCAGACCGAGCCGAATATGACGTCCCAGTGCTTCCCCGCCAGCCACGGCATTCCCGCACGAGTCGTGCTCTACCGTATGCCGTTGCAGACCGAGGCACCTACCAAGCTCGAATTGCAATTGGCCGTCAGGGATGAGCTGGTGGCCCGCATAGCGGAATTGTATGGGCGCAGGCCCGAGGAAATCGACCCCGACTGGGGCCTGTGACAACACTGCGGGCCGTGTCACTTGTAATAAGATAGTGGCACGGCCCGCAGCTATATCACCGCCGAAACATCATCAGACCGACGCTTCGGCGAGCGCCCTCTACTTGACGATGGAGGAATCGTTCCGAGCCCAGACATGGACCGTGGCGGGCATCAGCGTCGAAGCGTCGATGGCGGACAATCCGGCGATGTTCTTGTCTTGCAACGAATCGTGACTGAAACGCGCTCCCCAGCTCACTTTCTTGGATGAGTCCTCCAACATCAGCACGACCGCGGTGCCATGATCGCCGGAAAGTTTGCCGGCCTCAATCGTTTGCGCCACGTTTGCATCCAGCGTGATTTCCTTGGAGGCTACCGAGGCGCCGGCATCATCGTAGGCGCGCAAGGTGACCGTCCTGCGCGCATTGGACGTATTGGCCAGCGTGATGGAGGTCTTTACTCCGTCGGGAAGGGCCAGCCCTGAGAATTCGGATGGCTCGCCGGCGTTGACCAATGCGAAATCGGCTTGGCCGGAGTCACCGGAGCGTGTGGCCTTGACGGAGAACGACACGGCGTCCTCTGCGGTGGACATCACGCCCAACGCCCCATCAGGAGCCTCTCCCAAGTCGATTGCCGTCACCTTATCGGCAGTGACGGTGGCATCTTTGGCGGGAACCAAGCCTTTGGCGGTAATCCATGACAGTCTGGTGCTGGTGTCTGCTTTGGCGAACAGATAAGCGGTGACCGCATCGCCGGCAGTGATGGACGGCGCCACCGATGCATTGGATGCGGTCGGCAGCGGCAGCGCGAAATCGGAACCCTTCGGTGTCAGACCATCCATGGTCACCGTGCGTACCACGGACGCGATAGGGGTCTCCTTGCTGGAAACGGTCACGAACAGACCATGCTGCCCATCGACCGCGGCGGACAGTTCCATCGAGGACTCCCCCTCGGCCGGCACAGACAGCGTGGATTGTGTGGACAATGCCATTTTCCCGGCTGTCTCGGAACCCCAGACGGCAATGTCGACGGTGGTCGGCTTGGTGGAGGGATTCGAGACGATGAGCTGCTGTGTGGTACCGGTCGTGCTGCCGGAGAGTAGGAACGACTGGTTGAGCGAGGTCGATACGCAGGATGCCGCCGAGACGCCTCTCACATCGCCGTCATCGGCCCATGATGCGATGGTGCCGACGGTGCCGGTGCCGGCTGCGGCCTGCAGCATACGGGTATTGGTCAGGCGAGCTCCCTGATCGATTTTCTGAGCACCGGTTTTCACCGAGGAATCGTCGGTCGGATCGGCGTCTTTCAAAGTCACGTCATCTGAACTGGACTTTTGCCCGATTGCTGAAACAGTGGCGCTGTAGACGGAGCCGAACGCCGCATAGCGCGCCTGCGTGCTCAGATTGCCGACAGTGGCTTGGAAGGCGCTGTCGCCGTACGTGCCGGTATCGGCCAATCCTATAGGTGCCGGACAGTAGGTTTCGGACTGGGTCGGACTGACGGTCTGGTCGATGGCATTGTCGGAAGCGGCCACCTTATCCACCCGGATATTGGGGATGGGGGCCATGACGAGAACGACGAACAGCGCGACCAATACCAGCATGGTGATCACACCGAGCACGATGCCGATCGCACGTTTGAAACCAGAAGTTTTGTTGCTCATGCCTGCTCCTCCAATCCGTAGGACAGTCGTCTGCGAGGCATGGCGACCAAGCAGTACAACGCCGTGATCACACCTAGGCATATCAGCCAGGCGTGCCTCCAGACACTATGCTGCGCGCGTTGCTGCCATGAGGTATCCACCTGCTGTGAGGCGCTGCTACGCAGCGTCAGACGATAGTAGCTGCCGCTGTCCGTGGAGACCAGGGACTGGGTGCCGTTCGATGCGGCGATATTCGCGCTCAGCTGTTCATACGGCGTGTCGTTCGAGGAATCGCCGGTATCGGGAACCACGTAGATGCCGCCGAATCCAAGCGCGCTGATGGCCGCGATGGCCTCTTCGTCGGGATTGGACAGCAGCGAGGCACAGGCCTGGGCCAGTTGTTCGTCAACCGCATCATGCTTGCCGGACAGCAGGCGCGTCCGCTGGACCGGGGAACTGTCGATCAGATCGCCGCGCGAGGTGCGCATCACCGCATAATTGACGATGTTACGGGTCTCCGCGCTCACGGCAAGCACACGATGATCGGCACTGGCTTCCAGATAATCGGCGGTGACCATGGGCAGGCCGTTTTCGGACACGCCCAGTCCCGCATCCTTATGACGTTCGATGCCATACATGCATTGGATGCCGATGCAGCACACCAGTATCAGAGCAAGCACCACACGGCCAGACACGATGAGCACATGCAGCCGGTCCTTTTTCGGTGCGGGATCGCTGCCGGACGCATGCAACGGTTGGAATCGCTTCACCGCCCCACCGGCGACGAGGCACACGCAGGCAAGGACGCCCAATATCATCATCGCGATGCCAGGCTGTGCGGAACCGGCCACGACGCCATCGGCATCCACGGCTATGGCCACACGGCTGGAGACCAGGGCGAGCGCGCCTCCGCAGACGATTACCATCCACATCAGTCGCGAGGTCCGCAACGCGAACGGCAGCACCAGCGAAGCAAGAGCGAGCAGCGTGATGACGCCGAACAGCACAGTGACCGCCAAATTGGCATAATCGGTCGATCCCATTTGCCATCCCAGCGCACGCTGTGCGGCCTCAAGCAGGCTCAGCGACGCCGGCGACCCGTTGGCGGATGACGTTGGCACTGTGATGTCGCCGAACAGTTGACGCCACATGCCCAAATCGGCGTAACGCACCGCATTGACGAGCGTAGGGGCCACTGCAAAGGCGGCAGGAACCGGAATACGCAACAGCATGGCGCGCTTGCGGCGCACGAACAGCAGGAACATCAGGAACACGACGATCAGCGCGAACAGCAGCTGCGGTTCGGCGGCCACCACAGGGATGAAGCACAGTGCGGCGATGGCCGCGGCCTGAACGGATGTGCGCGGCTTGAGCGGGTCTTCGGTATGGTACATGCCCACGGCACGGAACACGAATGCGAACGCGGCCGGCAGGAACACCATTACGGTGAGCATCGGCATATTGGCCTGCGCGTACCAGCCGAACATAATGCCGGTGGATGCCCACAGCAGTCCTCCCAGCACACGAACCACGTCCGAGCGGGTGAATACGCCCGCCAGCGCCCAGAACGACAATGCGCTCAGCGGCGCGGACACAAACAGTATCATCGCCAAAGCGGCGGTCACATGGCCGAGCGTGACCAGCGAGGCCAGCATCAGCACCAGCAGCCACGGCGTGGGCGGTGCGGGAATGCCAGTGCCGCTGCCAAACACCCACGGCGTGGTGGCGGACTGCACCAGTTGCGTGAAGCTGGCACCGGTGGGAAGCAACACATCGGAATACAACGATCCACCGGAGAATATCGAACGGAACACCGGCCAATACATCACCGCGATGGCCGCAAAGCACACCAGCGCCATCACCACGGCCGCGCTCCAGCGATATATGGTGCGTATCCGCAGATGGGCACGTTCCAGCGGACTGAGCAGCACTCTGTCCTGCTGGGATTGGAATGCGTCCCGACGATCGTGGAACTGCTTGATCTGCCGACTGTCGGCGAACAAAACCTGCAGGGACGACGCGGCGACCTTCGACTGTCTGGCCACCAGCCTGCGCGATTTCATGTTTCCCGCGATATCGGCCAAAGCCAACCATGGCAGGCACAATTGCACCCATGCTTCATACGGCTTCTTGACGAACATCATGGCTATGGCCATGCCAAAACTGCGAATCAGCCTCCACAGCCAGACGATAATCCAGGATGACATGGCCAGGTCAGTGTACAGATAGCGCTGTTGGGAGCGATGCACCGTCATCGCATGATTGACCGTGTAATCGTCTTTAAGCGGCTCCCCGCCTCGCGTACGAATGCCCTCATACCGTGCGCGACGATGTGATATCTCCGCTTGCGGGACTACCACCACGCGTCCGCCGCTCAGGCAGACGCGGCGGCAGAAATCGGCCGATTCGCTGTAGGTGGTCAGCCAGGCATTGATGCCCCGCAGTCGCGTGAATTGCGACATGGACACCAGCGCGCCTGCCAGCGACACCGCGAACACATCCTGCCGCCCGTCATACTGCTCCTGATCGGGTTCTCCATCAACCACCAGGGAATGCACGGCGTGTCGGACTGCATACATACCGACATCATGCAGGTGGGATCCTTCCCAATCGCACTGTTTGCACCCGAGCACGCTGGCACCCGGTGTATTGCGCCACGCCTCAAGCAATCGTTCAAGGCATGAGGCATCCGAGGGGCGGGAATCATCATGGAGCAGCCACAATGCGCGGGGAACATCATCCGGATCGGCACAATCCAATACCCGGCTGACCGCATCGCCGAAGGAGCGTGCGCCCTTGGCCGAGACGATGTGAATGGTCACATGCTTGGACTGCGGCACCTCCATCACCGACCCCGATGGCGAGGGGATGACCTCGAACGAGGTGGTTATCCTCGAACCGGTGCGTCCGGTCGCGTCGGCGATGATGACGACTCCCGGAAGAACATTCTGCGTCAATACCGAACGCAATGTAGACCGGAGGAAACGCATATCCTCCTCAACGGTGATCACAGCCGTAATGCCGGTATCCACATCCTGCCTATGCGTATACGGTCGAGAAGACATGGCGTCAGCCAACGCCTCATGAATATCGCTATTACCTGTCGGACTCATAAA
>JAIJEI010000294.1 GCA_022739095.1 Bifidobacterium sp. | reverse complement strand
CGCGTTGATGCCGCGCGAAATCGACTCCATGTTGTCTTCGATGCGCACCAGGAAGCAGCTGACCGGTTCGCCACGCTGGGCCTTGCCGAGGTTCAGGAAAGTCGGGGTGGCGGGCTGGAAGCGGCCGGCGAGCATCTCGTCGACGTATTCGACGGCCTGCCGTTCGTTGCCGGCGGCGAGCTCCAATGCCACGGCGGCGCAACGCTGCGGGAAATCCTCGAGGTAGAGGCGGCCGTCGAAGGTTTTGAGGGCGTAGGACGTGTAGAACTTGAAAGCGCCGAGGAACGTGTCGAACTCGAAGCCGGAGTCCTGCGCGTGCCGGTAGAACCGGTCGAGGAATTCGGCGGAGTATTGGGCGAACACATCGGGGTCGTAGTACTGGTTGCCGATGAGGTAGTCGAGTCGTTCGGCCGTGGAGGCGAACCGCTTGCTGTTAGCGGCCACGTGGCCGTTCACGTATTCGCGCTCGGCCGCCTTGTCCTTGTCGAACTGGATGTTGCCGTCGGCGTCATAGAGGTTGAGCATCGCGTTGAGCGCATGGTAGTCGTGCGCCGGGTCGTACTGTTCCGTTGCGGTATCGGCAGTATTGTCGAGCGGCAGGCCGGTGGCGGTGAGGTCAGTCATTGGAAATCCTTGGAATATGGCAGAAGTGTGTTTACTCAGACAGTTGCTCCCCCCAGTCAACTTCGTTGACAGCTCCCCTCGGAGAGGGGAGCCAATACCTCGAGGGGGTCAAGATTCACTGTTCGGTGAAGAAGCGGACGAGGCCGTTTCGCACGGCGGCAGTGTCTTCCGGGGTGCCCATGAGTTCGTAACGGTAGAGGTAGGGCACCTTGCATTTGGCGGCGATGATGTCTCCGGCGGCACAGTAGGCCTCACCGAAATTGGTGTTGCCTGAGGCGATGACGCCGCGAATCCACTCGCGGTTGTCCGGATCGTTGAGGAAGCGTTTGACCTGAATCGGCACTGCCTTTTTCACCACGCCGCCACCGTAGGTGGGCACCATGATGACGTACGGTTCGCGGACGTTCAGCGCCGGGTCGGCGGCCCGCAACGGGATGCGGTAGACATTGATGCCTTCGTCCTGCAAA
>JAIJEI010000087.1 GCA_022739095.1 Bifidobacterium sp. | reverse complement strand
GCGGTCAAACTGGTGGCCCAGCAGTCCGATTGCGTGGTGATTGTCGGATCGGCCAACTCCTCGAATTCCGTGCGACTGATGGAGGTGGCGCAGGAGGGCCTGGGGGAGCGCGGCAAAGCGTATCGCGTGGATGATGCCAGCGAGCTTGACCCGGCATGGTTCGAGGGTCTGGAATCTGTAGGTATCTCCTCAGGTGCCTCCGTACCGGACGAACTGGTGTCCGGCGTGATTGATGCATTGCAGCAGCTGGGCTTCACCGGCATGAAGTCCGTCGAAACCATCAAGGAGAACATGCACTTCGTGCTGCCGGCGGAGTTGCGCAGGAAGCGGTGAGGAACTTGGCCTTCCGAGCAATCCGTGAGGATTGCGGGAGCGTCAGCATCAGCTGAAAGCTGATTCCGTCACCACGTGCCGATTGGTGCGGCAACGGCGTTCAATACCTTCAGCAGGTCTTGCGGATTCACGCCCACCGACAGTCCGCGTTTGCCGCCGGAGACCAGAATCCGATCGAATTGCAATGCGCTTTCATCCAGCACGGTCTTATGATGCGTTTTCTGGCCCAACGGTGATATACCGCCGACCACATAACCGGATTCACGCATCGCCACTTTAGGATCGGCCATAGAGGCATTCTTGGCGCCCACGACTGCGGCCAAGGCCTTCAGATCCATATGTCCGCTGACCGGTACCACGCCTACCACACGCTCCGAACCGGTGTCTGCCATCAACGTCTTGAACACCTGATGCTCGTCGAAGCCGAGCTTGGTGGCCGCCTCCACGCCGTAGCCGTCATCCATATGGTCATTGGAGTGCTCGTATTCGTATACATGGAATTCCACGCCCGCCTTCTCCAGTTGGACGGTCGCCGGAGTGGAACCCGCGCCCTTATCATGCTTGCTTTTCTTTGCCATGATTACCGTTCTACTACGAAGAGACCCCCGCACAAGGCGGGGGTCTCACAGCTTAGTTCTCAAACGAACCGTAGCGGCCTAGACCGCAGTGGCTCACTCGGAGATCTCAGCGAAGTACAGCAGGGTACGGATCATGTTGGAGGTGAAGCCGTACTCGTTGTCGTAGAAGGACACGGTGCGAGCCAGGGTCACGCCATCAATGGTGTTGACGTCGGTCTGGGTCGGGTCGAACACGCCACCGTGGGTGTCGCCGAGGATATCGGAGGAGACGATGCCCTCATCGTTGTAGCCGTAGTAGTCGGTGTCGGAGAAGGCAGCCTTGAAGGCTTCGTTGATCTCGTCGGCGGTGGTCTCGGTGTTCAGAACGGTGGTCAGCTCGGTGACGGAGCCGTCCGGAACCTGGACGCGCTGGGCATGGCCCTGCAGCTTGCCGTTCACGGACGGAACGACCTTGCCGATGGCCTTGGCGGCGCCGGTGGAGTGGGCGATGGTGTTGATGGCGGCGGCGCGCAGGTTGCGGCCGGTCTTGGTGCCACGCGGGCCATCGAGCAGCATCTGGGTGCCGGTGTAGGCGTGGATGGTGGTCATGAAGCCGGCCTTGATGCCGAACTTCTCGTCCAGCAGCTTGACCATGGCGGCCATGGAGTTGGTGGTGCAGGAGCCGGCGGAGACGATCACGTCGGAAGCCTTGAGGATGTCGTGGTTCACGCCGAACACGACGGTCGGGGTGGTGTCATCCTTGGCCGGGGCGGAGATCAGGACCTTCTTGGCGCCAGCGTTGATGTGAGCCTGGGACTTCTCGGCGGAGGTGTAGAAGCCGGTGCACTCGAGCACGTACTCAACACCGTCGTTCTTGACCCACGGAATGTTGTTGGCGTCCTTCTCGGCGTAGACCTTGTATTCCTTGCCGTCGACGACGATGGAGTCTTCGGTGGCCTTGACGTCAACCGGAGTGCCATCGTCATGACGGAAGGTGCCGTGGGTGCTGTCGTACTTCAGCAGGTAGGCCAGGGTAGCCGGGGTGGTCAGATCGTTGATGGCGGCAACTTCAATGTCACCAGCCTGGCCGCCGCGAGCCTGCAGCTCGAAGATGCGACGGAAGGCGAGACGACCAATGCGACCGAAGCCGTTGATACCAATCTTAACTGTCATGTAATTTTCCTCTGTAGGGTGGCCTTGGCGCGCTTTGGCACACCGGGCCATTGTTTACCAACAGTTGCTACTATAATGCCGACTCTGTACACATGGCAACGTTTCAGCATGCGTTTTGGGCAAAAATGTCGTATTTTTTGTGAGTGCTCACATTTCGGATTGCCTACAACCGATATGTGATTTTCCTCTCCCTTGGAGGAATGTCACGAATCATCACGAGCAAGCGCGCGGCATGCAAGTCAGCGAACCAGCAGCTTGGACACTTCGGTGTCCAGCTCGCCGATATCGCCGCCGAATTCGTGGAATCGACTCACCTGAGGCAACGCCACCTCGATGGGGAAGGTGACGATCAGTGTGCCGTGCTCCACGCTGATGGCCGCGTCCACGCCGTCGCGGAACTCGTTGCTGACCCCCTGCACCACCGTATTGGTCAGCGTGCCGTCTCTAAGCTCGTATTTCAGCCCCGGCTCGTTCACGCCAAGCGAAACATCGGAGTGGGAGAACGCAGACACCATGCGGCCGTCCTCGGGCACCGGATGCGCGGGGAACGAAAGCCTGCCATCGGTGATGGCCGTGACGATGAGCCCGTCACCATACAGATACCCGCTTGCCCCGTGCCGGGCCAATAATGCCATCAGGTGAATGCCGGAAATCGTATGGTCAATACGGCCGCCAAGCCCGCCATACACGTGAAACTCGCGGCAACCCGCCGACCAACCGACCTTCAGTGCGGAAAGCATGTCCGGGTCGTCCTTCAACGCGGGCAGCGCGATGGTGCGCACATCAGTGCGGGGCGGTCGGCCCTCCAGCGAATCGAAATCGCCCACCACCACATCGGGCACGATGCACAACTCGCGTGTATGGTCGAGTCCGCCATCGGCCGCCACCACATACGCGCCGTCCGGCACCACGGGCGTGCCCGCATAATATTCGCCCGCGCCAAAAATCACGCATACCTGAGTCATAATGCCTACTGTAGCCGGTGCCATCATCTTCGTACCGCCGCTGTTCCTGCTGGGCACCGTGACCGCCGGCCTCAACAAGTTCGCCACCACCTCTCTGGAAGACAACGCCTCCGGGTCGGCCGCCTGTCCGCCAACGTGCTCTTCGGCGTGCAGTCCGTCACGATGAAAGGCAAAGGACTGAGAACACCACGAACCGTGAACTGTTCGCCAAGAAGCCGGGTTCCGGCTCCGAAGAGAACTCCATGCAGCAGGCCTCCAAGGCGCCGGTCGAAGTACTCGGCATGCATGCCATCGATCAAATCATCGCCGATGAGGCCGGCCCATATCGGCAGATTCTCAAAGACGAAGGCATCGGCGGTCTGTTGCGCGCCGTACAGTAGGTTCGACACACGGGCCGCGAATGTCCGGGCGTGTGGTAGACTTTCTCTTTGGCTTGAGAAATCAAGAAAGCGGGGTAACCCCACCTGGAAGCCTTTTAAGGCCTCGGGTTCAAGGCAAACAGCCTAGCGATTGCGATATACAACGCGCAATCAGGGATGACGCAAAGAACTGATGTGCGTCTGCAGAAGCTGAGCGCATGTTGGCGCTGGCTTTGGTTTGCCATGAACCCAAAGCATTGAACAGGACTCCAGCAAAGGACCTCGCCACGGAATTGAAGTAGAGGATTGGAGTCATCATCAGCGACGAACCACGTATTAACGACGAGATTCGCGTCCCGCAGGTACGCCTGATCGGCCCGAAGGGCGAGCAGGTGGGCGTCATCGCGACTTCCGTCGCGCTGAACCTGGCCAAGGAGGCAAACCTCGATCTCGTCGAGGTGGCCCCGAACGCGAAGCCTCCGGTCGCCAAGCTCATTGATTACGGCAAGTTCAAGTACAACGAGAAGATCAAGGCTCGTGAAGCTCGCCGCAACCAGAGCACCGCGGAAATCAAGGAGATTCGTTTCCGCCTGAAGATCGACGACCACGATTTCGACGTGAAGAAGGGCCATGTGACCCGCTTCCTTAACGGAGGCGACAAGGTCAAGGTCACCATCATGTTGCGCGGTCGTGAGATCTCCCGCCCGATTGGTGGCGTGGAACTGCTGCAGCGTCTGGCCGACGATGTCGAGGAATACGGCACCGTCGAGTCCAAGCCGAAGCAGGAGGGCCGCAACATCATCATGACCCTTGCGCCGAAGGGCAAGAAGGTGCGCACCCAGTCCGAGCAGCGTCGTCGTGGTGCCGAGTCCCGCGCCGAGCGTCAGGCTCGCCAGGCGGCTCGTCTCGCGGCCAAGCAGGAGTCTCAGGCTCAGGCCGCGGCCGACGCGCAGTCCGCGATTTCTCAGAAGACTTCCGACAAGAAGCAAACCAGCAAGGAGGGCAGCAATGCCGAAGATGAAAACTAATTCCGCCGCTTCCAAGCGCGCCAAGATCACCGGCACCGGCAAGGTGAAGCATGTCGGTTCCGCCATGCGCCACAACCTCGAGCACAAGTCCGCTCGCAAGCGCCGTGAACTGTCCGCCGACGATGTGCTGCGCGGCGGCCAGGCCAAGAAGCTGCACCAGCTCCTGCAGAAGTGAGCATAGGGCTTACCTGGAAATAATAAGACTTTAGAAAGCTGAGGAATAGATTATGGCACGTGTCAAGCGCGCAGTGAACGCCCACAAGAAGCGTCGCGTTGTTCTCGAGAGGGCTTCCGGCTACCGTGGCCAGCGCTCCCGCCTGTACCGCAAGGCCAAGGAACAGCTGCTGCACTCCTTTAACTACAACTTCCGCGACCGCAAGGCTCGCAAGGGTGATTTCCGTAAGCTGTGGATCCAGCGCATCAACGCTGCCGTCCGCGCTGAGGGCATCACCTACAACCGCTTCATCCAGGGCCTGCGTCTCGCCGGCATCGAGCTGGATCGTCGCGCTCTGGCTGAGATCGCCGTCTCCGACCCGGACACCTTCAAGACCATCGTGAACGCAGCCAAGGCCGCCCTGCCTGAGGACGTCAACGCTCCGGTTGAGGCCTGATCGCCGGTTCCGAGCGATATTGTTCGTGACCGTCGGTCATGGAACGTCAAGTCCCGTCACGTATCGGTGACGGGACTTTTTCGTATGTGCCGTACCAATATTCAGTTATGATCTTCGCCGGTGAACGAGCGATAGCTTCGGATAAGGAACGCAAGTGCCAGCACGGTGTGGTCGTCGAGCTTACGCGGATTGTATCCGGTTTGTTCGGCGATGGCATTGAGATGATTCTGCCGGAGATTCTGATGGTAAAAGGCGTTTCGATCGCATGGTGGGCGGCGTTGCTCGGCCTTGCATTGGCCATAGTGCTGATTCTTAAAGAACTCAACGCCATATATGCGCTGTTGCTCGGGGCCATTGTCGGATGTCTGGTCGGCGGAGCGTCGCTGACCCAGACGGTGAGCGTCGTTGTGGCGGGTGGCCAAAGCGTTATGGGCACCATCGTGCGTGTGCTGGCTGCCGGCATTGTGTGGTCTGGCGGTGGCCGTATTGCTGGCCACGGTATTGCGCAAGCATGGCGCGGCACCTACTGCTGCCGAGGTGGACACCGGCGACACCGACGATGCCCATCTGCCGCCGATCGGCCGCGCTCTGGTTGCCCCGGTCGTCGCCGTGGTACTGCTGCTGATCAATCCGGTTGGCAGTCTGCTGCACAAAGGAGAAGCTATGAAATTCGTGATCGCGCCGGATTCCTTCAAGGGGTGCATGACGGCAAAACAAGCCGGTGAGGCCATTCGCGCGGGACTGCTGCGGGTGTTCCCGGACGCCGAATATGTGATGGTGCCCATGGCCGACGGCGGAGAAGGTACGGTTCGTTCCCTGGTGGATGCCACCCAAGGTCATATGCGCAGCGCAAAGGTGCTGAATCCGTTGCAGTTCGAGACGACGGCGGAATATGGCATCCTTGGCAACACGGGAGATGAGGACAAAACCGCGGTGATCGAGATGGCGGCTGCCAGCGGCATCCAGTTCGTTACCGAAAGCACCCGGAACCCGCTCGTCACCACCACATACGGAACCGGCCAACTTATGATGCATGCTCTGGATGACGGGGCCCGCACGATTATCCTCGGCGTGGGTGGGTCGGCGACCAATGATGGCGGAGCCGGCATGGCCGAAGCTCTGGGAGTGCGTTTTCTGGACGCGCATGGCGATCCCATTCCTCGTGGTGGCGGATTCCTTGACCGGCTTGTCACCATGGATGTGTCGGGCGTCGATCCACGTATCGCGCACACGCGCATACTGATCGTCTCCGATGTGACCAACCCGTTGGTGGGGCCGACCGGAGCCTCGGCGGTATTCGGTCCGCAGAAGGGCGCGACGCCGCAGATGGTCACCCAACTCGACAATAATCTTGCCCATTATGCGGCGGTGATCAAGGATCAACTGGGCATTGATGTGGCCCATGCGCCCGGAGCCGGCGGCGCAGGCGGTCTTGGCGCGGGACTGCTCGCCTTCACCCAGTCCACGATGCGTGCCGGTGTGGATATCGTCTCTTCCACGGTCCGTCTTGTCGAGCGCGCCGAAGGTGCCGACTACTGCTTCACCGGCGAAGGCGGCATTGACTTTCAGACGAAATTCGGCAAAACGCCGATGGGAGTGGCCAAGGCGGTGCGAGAGCGTAATCCGCATATCGGTGTGGTCGCTTTTGCCGGACATGTGGGCGAAGGCCTCGACCAACTCAATGACGTGGGCATCGATGCGGTGTTCGGCATTGTTCCCGGTGCCATGCCATTGAACGAGGCCATTGCCGATGGGCCAAGGAATCTCATTCGCGCGGCGGAAAACGTCGGACGTCTGATACGTCTCGGACGGCGTTGAGTCCGGCACAGAACGATGGCGTAATATGAGCCGTTATGGACGTTGACGGATTCGGCACACTGCGGGAGCGGTTCCTCGTGCATATCGGCATCGAACGGGGACTCGCCAAAGCCACCGTCTCCGCCTACGAATCCGACCTCAATAAATATGTCGCTTGGCTTCAGACCCATGGCATCACCAAGCCGGATGATATAGCCAAACAGGATGTCGAGGACTATATCGCCGCACTTGATGCGGACGGGGAATCCGCGCGATCCAAGGCCCGCCGACTGGCCTCCATCCATGAATTTCACCGTTTTGCCTTGGCCCAGCATGCGGTATCGGCGGATGTGGCCGCTTCGGTTAAAGCCCCCAAAGGGGCCAGTGTGTTGCCGGACGTGTTGAGCGTTGACGAGGTGTCCCGGCTGCTGGATGCCGCAGCCGTCGGCGGTTCCACCGACCCGGTGGTGTTACGGGACAAGGCCCTTCTCGAATTCATGTATGCCACCGGATGCCGCGTCTCGGAGGCCGTGGGCACGAATCTGGACGATATCGACCTCGATGAGAAAGTCGTCCGGTTGATGGGCAAAGGGTCCAAGCAGCGTTTGGTCCCGCTGGGCAGCTTTGCATGCAAAGCGGTCACGGCATATCTCAATGCGGGTCGAGAAGAGCTGGAACACAGGTCGACGGTCAAGGTTCCCGAGCGTCGGGCGCTGTTCCTGAACAAGCGAGGCAGACGAATCTCTCGGCAATCGGTGTGGGAGGTGGTCAAAACGGCGGGGGAGCGTGCCGGTATCGCCAAACCGTTGCATCCGCACACCCTGCGTCATTCGTTCGCCACCCATCTGATTCAGGGTGGTGCGGACGTGCGTACCGTGCAGGAACTGTTGGGGCATGCCAGCGTCACCACCACGCAGATTTATACGCATGTCAGTCCCGAAGCGCTTATCGAAACCTATCTCACCGCCCATCCTCGGGCGCGATGACCGATGTCTGGCGAGGTGATGAGACGGGTTGTCCGCGATATGTCGAAGCAACGTGTTTGCGGCGATATT
>JAIJEI010000293.1 GCA_022739095.1 Bifidobacterium sp. | reverse complement strand
GTGATGCTCGGGTGTCTGCTGGCGGTCATCGCGATGATGATTCCGCACGTCCATTCGGATGCGCCGTGGGTCACCGGCCGGCAATAGCCTCTGGCGCATACTTTCGCCATATGAGACAAAAACGGCCACGCCACAGCGCAACCAATAGGAAACGCCCGGCAATCTCGGTTCCCCTCGATATGTTGGATACCCGTTGTTTGAAACAGGTCCTCCGCGAGAGACGAACAGGGTCAGTGAGAAGGAGAGGTAAATATGACTGACGCACAGCAGGCGAACGGCAACCAGCCCGAATCCCAGAACCAAGCAGAAGCGACGGCACAGCCGTACAACAAGCGAGTGACGAAGTGGGTCGCTATTGTGATTGCCATCGTGGCGGCGGCGATTATCGCCGCGGTCGCGGTGTTCGGCACCCGCGCATACAGCGCGTCTCAGTACGATAGCGCAGTGGCCGCCTGCGCCGCCGCCTCGGAAGACGTACGTAACGCCACCAACGACTACAACAACTTGGTCAATGGCGATGCCGCAGAGGCCTCCGCTCTGACCAAGGCAGACGTCACGGACGCCTCCGCCCTCGACGCGCTGTCCAAGGAACTGACCGTGGAATTGCCGACGTACGAAGGCTGTGTAGCCGACGACACCAAGGGCTATCAGGCCGCGACCAAGAAACTCGAACAGCAGGTCACGTGGTACCACGAGCACACCACGTCGCTGCAGAAGGCCGTTGACGCCGTCAACGCGGTCAAGAAGTAAGACGAGGACGGCCTCCCTCACGTTTTCGCGATTGGACAGTGCCCAATCGCGGCAGTGCACGGTGCCGGCCGGTCCTACACGGCCCGAAACGGCAGAAGTCCCGCGTCTGAACGGACCCCTCGCGGGATTTCTGCCGTTTTGAACCACGAATTGGGTCTATGGCCCAGTCTTTGCCCCAAAATTGCCTATTCAGGGCTGCCTTCACGGACGCATCTCGTGAACACGGCCCGGAAAAACAAAAGACCCTCGCGAATCCGCGAGGGTTACTGGCTGGGGTGCCTGGACTCGAACCAAGAATGGCTGAACCAGAATCAGCTGTGTTGCCAATTACACCACACCCCAATTTGGCTTGGCGTAGCAACTCCG
>JAIJEI010000292.1 GCA_022739095.1 Bifidobacterium sp. | reverse complement strand
GCGCGCCGCCGCCGACCCTGCCGGAAAGGATCGTCTGGCTGCCGGCAGTCTGGATGATCATGCCACGGATCGCGCGGATGCGGTGTTCGCACGTACCGTGTTGTTGGCGGAACGTCTGTGGAATCCGTCTGGTGACTTGGACGAGCTGACCGCCATTCATAAGGGGCTGTTCGAAGGCGTGTTTGAGGATGCGGGCAAGTTGCGCACATCCAACACCACGCGCGAGGTGACGAACGACCGGGCTCGGGCCGCGAATCCGGAGGCGTTCTTCCCGGCTGGGCTCATTGAGGCCGGCGCGCACAATATCGCGATGGAGTTGGCGGACAAGCGCAACCTGCATGCGTTGGATCGCGACGTGTTCGTTCACGCGTTCGCTTCTATCTATGATGAGCTCGGTTATCTGCATCCATTCCGTGGCGGCAATGCGATGGTGCTGCGTATATTCGGTTCACGCTTGGCGCATGACGCCGGCTGGGATCTCGACTGGGGCTCGGTGACGCGCGAGGAGTATCGCTCCGCCAAGCACTCGGCATATCGGGGCGATACGTCTGCACTGGAGACGATGTTCGACGCGATACTACGCCCGGCGAACCCGACGCGCGTGTTCTTGATCGCCGGCTGGAATCAGGGGCCTGCACACTGATTGCGGGTGATTGCATCGGCCTTTGGCTGATTCCTACGCCGTGATATCCCCCAGATGATGCTGGGTGTATTCGTCGGCTCGGGCGTCGATCGGGTCGTAGTCGCCGGCGTCGGTGTGCGCGATAATGGCCATCGCGTTGTCAACCAGTTTCGGGTTCAGGGCCTGCAGCCAGTGGATGCGCGGGTCGCGGCCAAACCATCCCATCTGTTTGCGGGCGAGTCGCTTGGTTTTCTGTGCGATGTCCGCGAAAGCATCGTTCACATCCCAGATGCCGTCCAGCAGGTCGATGATCTGCTGATAGCCGAGTGCGCGTACGGCGGTGGCACCCAGATGCGGGCGTAGCCGTTCGACTTCTTCGATAAATCCATCGTCATACATCTGCTTGGTGCGCAAATCGATGCGATGGTCCAAATCCGGGCGGTCCAGGTCGAGTCCGATCTGCACGGACGGAATCACGTACCGGTAGCGCGGCAG
>JAIJEI010000086.1 GCA_022739095.1 Bifidobacterium sp. | reverse complement strand
ATCCAGAATAACCGACATTCGCCGCTGTTCCGTTTTTCGCCCAAGGCGTATATCTCCCCGTATCTTGAGGTGCATCATGTATTGCCGCGGCTAACTAACCGGCGAAACGCGGCATGTTTCGCATTTTGGGCGAAAAGCCCAAGACCCACAGAAGGTATTGATGACGTTCGTTGCATGGTCGGTGCGCTATGTGCTCAGAAAACGAGTGCGAACTATAGTGCTCCTCATAATACTGATCATCATAACGGTGAGCATGCTATCCACGATCGCGGTTTCTCGGGCAGCTCAACAGGCCGCCGGACGAATCGAGAAGGAAGCGGTCAGTGGATTCGTGCTGTCCAGCAACCTGCAGGGCAGCTGCTCACGCCTCGCGGAGGCGGCATGGTGCGTCCCGCCGACGTGCGCAGGATCGCCCAACTGCCCGGGGTCGATTCGTATATGGTCCGTCAGAACGCCACCGTCGATCTCGTGGGGGCGAATGTGGCGAAGGTCCCCGGCGGTGATGATTACGATGCGACCAAGGAGCAGCAGTTCGGCAACGCCGCCAACGTCATAGGCACGAATGATTCGTCGAAACTCAACGTGTTCACGTCGCGCACGCTCGGCATGGCCGAAGGACGACATCTGAAGGCCTCCGACAAGTACACGTCGATGATCCATGAGGATCTCGCCAAAGCCAACGGGCTCAAAATCGGAGACACGCTCACGCTCAAGGCCAACGCCTATGACGCCGACAACGAATCACATTCGACGGCGACCGTCAAGACCACCATCGTGGGCATATTCAAGGGCGACAGCGCCAGAAAGATATCCAGCCGAGCGGAACTCACCGCCAACACCATCTACACCGATCTGGATACCACACGCGACCTGTACCAGTACAAGGATGGCAAGGAAATATACCAGGACGCCACCTTCGTGCCGTCCAAGGGCGTTGACGTGGAGAAGACCATGGACGCCGCGAAGAAACTCCCGGTGGATTGGAACAACTATCAGATCACGCGCAACGACCAGTATTCGTCGAGCATGCTACATGCCGCCCGCGGCGTGCGCTCCATGATGCGCAGCGCCCTAACCGGCGTGACCGTCTCGGCCGTGCTCGTGCTCAGTCTCATGCTGTTGTTGTGGATGAACGACCGCCGTCAGGAGATGGGCATACTGGTGTCCCTTGGCGTCGGCAAGCCCTCCTTGGTCGCCCAATACCTCACCGAGATGGTGCTGATCGGTTTGCCGTCCCTCGCCCTCGACTGGCTGTGCGCGCAGGGAATGGCCCAATGGCTCGGCGCCACGGCGCTCCATTCCGTGAACGCCTCCGCGACGAAGGAGCTGAGCAGCATGGAGCAGGAGGTCGGCGGCGACCTTGAATCCAGCATGTCGGTGCGCACCCTAGATTCGCTCACGGTGTCGGTCGACGGGACCGCCATGCTGTACGTGGCGCTCGGCCTGTTGGCGGTGATGCTGGTGTGCGTCGCGGTGACGTGCATGACGATGCTGCGCAAATCGCCGCGAGACCTGTCGGAGATTTGATGATGAGCATGAATGTGTGGAAGTGTGCCACGTTGGCGATTGTACGCAAGCCGGTACGCAGCGGCATCATCGGTCTGCTGATGCTGATGGTCTTCACGAGCCTGGTGGCGCAGGTCGGAGTCTCGACGGCCCTGCGTACCATGTCCGACGGCATCGGCGCGGGCATGGGCATAGGGTTTACCGTCAGCGCCGGCGAGAATCCCATCAGCGCCGAGGAGGCGAGCCGGTTCTCGCGTATCCCCGGTGTGACGAAGACCGCCTATGCGACGAAGACCTTGACGCAGGTGGATGGTGCGCCCGATCATGCCCCGGCAGGGCCCCCGATTGGACTCCGATCTGGCCATGCAGGTCAGCGTGCTGGGCACCACCGATTCCTCATTGTCCGAGGAATTCCAGAGCGGCCTGTACCGCCTAGAGCAGGGCCGTCATATCTCGGGCGACGGCGACGACGTGCTGGTCCACCGCGACTTCGCGCTGCAGAACGGCCTGTCGGTCGGCTCGACATTCCGTCTCCGGCAGGAGGGGCGCAACGCCACGGTGCGTGTGGCCGGGATCTTCTCCGGCAACGTGTGCAGGCCCAAAGCCCCCTGTCCTCGGACACGTCCGAGAACCTCATCTATTCGGGCAGGCGGGTGGCTTCCGCTCTGACCGGAAACGACCGGATCGGCATGATCCGATGCCTGTCGGATAATACGCAGGACCTGTCCGTGGCTGTTGGATGGGCCAAGACCATGGCCGGCGGTAAGTACGACGTCACCGACGATGCGGCCCGGCTCTCCGGCGTCCTGCAATCCGTGCAGACGGTGCGTGATCTGGTGCGCATAGTGCTGCTGTCCGTCTGCCTCGCGGACGTACTGGTGCTGGCGATGGCGCTGGTCTTCTGGATTCGCTCACGCATCCATGAGATAGGCACGCTTCTGGCCCTCGGCATCGGCAAGATGCAGATCGTCGCACAACTCGCCATCGAAACCGGACTCATGGCGGCGGTCGCCGCCCTGTGTTCGCTGGGCACCGGCACCATGCTGTCGGGATACGTGTCTTCCCGACTGTTGCGCGATTCGGGCGTCGCGCCGTTGGAATCGTTGCACGTGGAGGCCCTGCCGCCTGAGCAGACGATACTCATCCTGCTGCTCGGATGCGCGGTCATCGCCGTGGCCCTTGCCGTGTCATGCGCCGCCGTGCTGTCCAAATCACTGAAATCCATTCTTTCCTCTATGCGTTAGGAGTTCACCAATCATATCTAACTGTCTGCAACTGGACCATGTCGATTACGCCTACGGCGCGGCGAAGATCCTTGTCCTTTCGGACGTCAGCGCGGATTTCGAATCCGGGAAATTGTATGCGATCACCGGCCCGTCCGGCGCCGGCAAGAGCACACTGCTGTCGCTGCTGGCCGGCCTGGACGCCCCTTCCCGGGGAGTGATCCGTTTCGAAGGGGAGGACATCGCCGCATCGGGCTACGCGAAGCACCGTCGGGAGCACGTGTCCCTGGTGTTCCAAGACCATAACCTGATCGACTACCTCACCCCCGAAGAGAACCTGCGGCTGGTCAGCCCCAAGGCCGATATGAAGATCCTCGAGGAACTGGGATTGAGCCGTGAGGAATCCAAGCGCAACATCATGCACCTGTCGGGCGGCCAGCGTCAACGGGTGGAGGTCGGACGCGCGCTGGTCGCCCCGGGCCGCGCGATCCTCGCGGACGAGCCGACAGGCAGCCTCGACCCGGAGATAACCGACGAGGTGATTCATCTGCTGCAGCACGCCGCCCATCAGCTCGGCAAATGTGTGATCGTGGTGACGCATTCCAAGCGCGTCGCCGACTCCGCCGATGTCGTGCGGCGTCTCAGGAGCAAGAAACTGGCCCGGGCGTGACTCACCTGGGCCGGGCGGCACCCATACACCGCTTCGGCATTCTGGCACCCCGCGCTCCGGCACCCCGGCGACCCACTCGCGTTGCCGGGGTGCCGTATTCGTTCTGCGCCATAATGTACGTGTTAGATGTGCACCCGTTTTCTGCCGTTTCTGGTGTTTCCCGAATCCAAGCAGCCGCCGCGCATCATCGAGTATTTCGGCCGGGGCCTACCCTATGCGATGACCGGTCTACTGGTGGTGTACGCACTGCGCAACACTCCGATTCTGACCGGCTCGCACGGCCTTCCGGAACTTATCGCCTGTGCCGTCATCGTGCTGCTGCACGTATGGAAACGCAATATGCTGCTTTCAATCGCCGACGGCACGATTGTATATATGTTGCTGGTGCAACTGGTGTTCTGAGACACCAGACTCGTTAGTCTCTCCCTCCACTTCGCTATGCTCAACACCTCCCTTACAGAGGGAGGTGGCACCGCGAAACGGTGACGGAGGTAGAGACCCGCAGTCGTAAGACTGCGAAACACACAGCATCGGCCACAGGCCGATTCCTACAGCTGCTTCGCCACCCAATCGACGATGTACGGGGCGACTTCCTCAATCTGGTCGATGGCGACCTCGAACTCATGCTTGCCGCCGTACCACGGGTCCACCAGATCGATCTGATCTTCGCGGCCGGGCTTCGGCTTGGGCAGATTTGGGTCGAAGCTGCGGTACATCTGCACTTCGGCGCGCTTGCCGGCCGGCAGCATGCGCAGCAGGGCGCGCATGTGGGAGGCGGTCATCGGCAGGAACAGGTCGGTACGGTCGATTTCCTCACGTGAGATGCGGTGTGCGAAGTGGTCACGCGGAATCTCATCACCATAGCCACGTTCGCGTAGCACGCGCACGGCACGCGGGTCGATCGGGTGGCTCCACTCCTCGTCGGACACACCGCTGGATTCCACGTTCACCTGGTCGCCGAGACCTCGCTCATTAAAGAAGTGACGCAGAATGATCTCGCCCATAGGCGAACGGCAGATATTGCCGGTGCAGACGGTCATTACGGTGTAGGGCTGGGTATTGCTCATAGCTTTGAATCAATCCTCAATCGGACTTCACCGGGCCGCACACGGCCCGACTGTATTGTTGGGGTCGAATGAATATGAATCCGGCTCATGCCGCTATAAAGGGCATAAGCCGGATTCGCATGCTTACTTGGTTTTGGCCAAGATACGGAAACGATAGGAATCGATGCCGGACTCCTCCTTGGCGGGCGTATGCCACTTGCCCACTTCGGCTTCCCGCCACATCCCGGCCTCGACCAGCGACGCCATATCGGGCGCGTAGCTGTCGGCATCCACGGTGGCGGCCAGATCAGTCACATAGGCTTTGTCCGCGAACGGCAAAGCCTCGGCGAACAGCTGGGCGCCGCCGATGATCCAAATCTCCGAACGGTCCAGACCGTCGTCCGGAATCGCCTCCTGACGAGCCATATCGAGCGCGTCGTCAAGACCGGTGACCACAGTGGCTCCCGGCGCACGGTACATCGGATCGTGGGAAACGACGATGTTGTCGCGGTTGGGCAGCGGACGGTACTTGACCCCCAGCGATTCCCAGGTCTTACGACCCATAATCACCGGGTGGGAGACGGTCAACTCCTTGAAATGCTTCATATCCTCGGCACAGTGCCAAGGCATGCCGCCATTGAGGCCGATGGCACCGGCGCGACCTTCCTTGTCGCGGGCTTCGGCCCAGATAAAATTCACCGAGAAGGTCTTGGGATAATCGTCACCCCAGTCTTCTTCAGTGGCAGACAGCCCGGCAGATCCGGGCTCGGGTTCGTGATAGCCGCTGCGGCTACTGTCATGCTCCATTTCGTTTACTCCTCCTAGATTGCGGAACTGGGCCTTAGTGTAGTGGACAGCGAAGACTCGGGGTCCGTCACCTTCACAGTCTTCGCTGTCCACGAACACAATCAGACCGTACTACAAGCGGGGTCTAAGGTCGCGGTCTGGCACAAAGTGTCAGATCGCGACAGGCGCCTTAATAGTGGGGTGATGCTGATAGCCGACGACCTTGAAGTCCTCATACTGGTGATCGAACAGGGAATCGGCCTTACGGATCTCGATGGTCGGATACGGGTAGGGCTTGCGACCCAGCTGCTCGAGGAACTGGTCGACGTGGTTGTCGTAGACGTGGCAGTCACCGCCAGTCCAGACGAATTCGCCCGGCTCAAGCCCGGCCTGCTGCGCCATCATCATGGTGAGCAGCGAGTAGGAGGCGATGTTGAACGGCACGCCGAGGAACATGTCGCACGAACGCTGGTACAGCTGGCAGCTCAGCTTGCCGTCGGCCACGTAGAACTGGAAGAGCGCGTGGCAGGGCGGCAACGCCATCTTCTCCACCTCGGCCGGATTCCACGCGGAGACGACCATGCGGCGCGAATCCGGATGATGCTTGATGAGATCGAGCACATTGGAGATCTGGTCGATGGTGCGATTCGGGTCCTCGGGGGTCGGCGCGGGCCAGGAACGCCACTGCACGCCATAGACCGGGCCCAGATCGCCGTTCTCGTCCGCCCACTCATCCCAAATATGCACGTTGTGCTCCAGCAGCCAGTTGATGTTGGAGGAACCCTTCAAAAACCACAGCAACTCATAGGCCAGGCCCTTGAAGAACACGGTCTTGGTGGTCAGCAACGGGAAGTACTTCGACAGGTCGAAGCGCATCTGCTGGCCGAACAGGGAAATCGTGCCGGTGCCGGTGCGATCGGACTTCAGCGTGCCTTCGGTCAGGATCTTGCGCACCAGGTCCTCATAGGGCATCGGAATGTCCGTTTCGGGACGTGCGGGGATACAGGAGCGAATATCTGCGAGTTGTTCTTCGGTCAAAGCCATGTGCACCAGTGTAGCTTAGGGGGCATAATAGAGAAGTCCAATGATGCGGGAGAGCGGCCAGATGCCGCGCTCCCCCGCTGGCATGGCGATTGGCCAGATCGCCGGCGGCTGAAAATAAAGGAGCAGCTATGGGTAAGCGACTGTGGGTTGAGCGCAACAAGGACGGTTCGTGGGATGCGTTCAGCGACGATGGCGCACACATTAAGTTCGGCAAGGATCGTGGCCAGTTCACGCCGGGCGATCTGATGAAGGTCGCGCTGGCCGGTTGCGCCGCGCTGTCCAGCCAGTTCGCCATCGAACATACGCTGGGTGAGGGCAAGGGTGCCAAGATCGTGGTGGATGGCACGTACGACCCTGAGAACGACGCCTACACCGGTTTCGAGGAGCAGGTGGTGATTGATGCTTCTGACGCCGGTCTGTCCGAGGAGGATGCCGACAAGCTCAAGGAGCGCGTCACCCGCCATATCGACAAGGGTTGCACGGTCAAACACACCTACGTGCAGGAGACCCCAGTGCGCATGAACGTCACTGTCAAGCACTGAGACGGGATATATACTTAGCTCCCCTCCTTGAGGGGAGCTGTCAGCAATAGCTGACTGAGGGGAGCTGTGGGCTGAACCGCGACTTCCCTTAGTCGTCTTACGACGACAGCTCCCCTCAGAGAGGGGAGCCAATGCTATTGCTTACTGCCTGTCGGGATCGATGGTCTTTTCGATCTGCCGAGCGACTTCGGGCTCGGCTGCGGGCACCGGAATCTCCTCGACGCCGGCAATCTCCTCCAGCGACTTGGTAGGCACTTCAGTGGGCGAGCTCGGCACGGTGTCGAGACGCGATTCCGCGGCCTCAACGTACTTGCGCGGCACCACGTACACCGGACCGACCGCATGCTGCAGCAGTCCCTGGCTGGTGGAGCCCAGCAGCAGTCCGGTGAAGCCACCGCGGCCACGGGAGCCGACAACAACCACATCGTGATCGTAGCTGGCCTTGGTCAGTGCGCTGGCGGCCGGGCCGGAAACGATCTGCTTATTGATCTTCAGATCAGGATGCGATTCCTGCAACGGCTTGATACGCACCTCAAGATCGTCCTTGTAGGATTCCATGACGGCATCCTCGCCATCCACGCCCTTCAGGTTCGGCACAGCGGAAATCACGTCCAGTTCCGCACCCCAGCACGTGGCGAAGTCGGCGGCAATGTCCAGCGCCTTCAGACCCCACTTGGATTCGTCGGAGCCTACGGCCACCTTGGTAATCGTGTTGTTCAGGTGCATCAGGTTGCCGTCATCATCGGTGTACGGCACCACTACAATCGGGCAGTAGGCGTATGCCGGCAGCGACGAGGACGTGGTGCCCAGCAGACGCTCGGCCAGACCGCCCTTGCCACGGTTGCCAATGACGATCAGATTGTAGTTACGCGACAATTCGACGAACACCGATGCCGGGTCTCCGGTAACAATCAGTGTGGCGGCTTCGACGCCCTGCTCGTCTGCGATGGCCTTGGCCTTGGACAGAATCTCCTGAGCATCGGAATGTGCGGCGTTATCGTCCCCCATCGCCGTGTAAGTGGCATCGAACGAAACGGCGGCATAGCTCGGCAGGGAATATGCGCAGACAATCTGCAGCGTCAGCCCCGCGTGCTTTGCATAATTCGCGGCCCACCATGTTGCCTTGTAACTGGCATGCGACCCGTCAACGCCGACGAGAATGGCCTTGTCGTTAATCATGACGACCTCCTTGAAG
>JAIJEI010000291.1 GCA_022739095.1 Bifidobacterium sp. | reverse complement strand
GGTGAGTTTGTCGGATTCTGCCATGGTGACCTCCTTTTTATCTATCACAGTATAAAACGTCCAAAGCGACCAAAACGCCTAAAACGTTCAAATTATGCGAATTGACGATGGTTATCGAGTTCTCGAATATGGGTTGCTACTGGCCGCTAACGAGGTCGAGGAGGGCAGACTATGTTGGGTGGCCGTGGGAATCTTGCGTGTGATTGATGCTGCCGTTGCTCCGATTGAGGGTATGTGGGCCAAGGGCCGGGTGAAGTTGGCGTCCGAGCCGAAGGGCAAGCGGTTCGGTTTGTTCGATGCCAAGGGTCGCGGGGTGGATATCGAGGCGCCGATCGGCCCCGATTGGAAAGGCACGAACGGCGTGAAGCCGATTCGTGCCGTCATGGTCGGCGATTCATTGGTGGCCGGATGTGGCGTGGACGACCAGTCGAAAGGCGTTATGCCGCTGCTTGTCGCGCGCGTCGCAAGCGTACCGGTCGGCCGGTGGCCTGGCGTACGGTCGGCAAGCTCGGCGCGACCGCTCGACGTGTGCGCTACCGGATGATCGGCGATATCAACGACCGGCCGAACGTGCTGATCGTGTGCGTGGGCGGCAACGACATGCTCGCCGGCCGTTCGGTGCGCGAATGGGCCGCCGGCCTCGCGCCGGTGCCGGACGCGGCCAAGAACAAGGCCGGCAGGGTGGTGCACACTTTTGCTGGTCACTCCATCCACCACTGCCGCGAAACCATCGGTGATGATCAGCCCGTTCTCATTGAGCGACTGGTCAGACCTCTTGCCTTGGCAGTGCTGTTCTATGATGTGCATAGCGATTTTCGATTCCATGGCTGTCAGAACGCTTAAAGGCGTCTACTGGCTCATTATGATAGCAGCAGTGACATGCGGATATGGGGGGCGCTGTCTAAATGAAAGTGCAACACCCTTTAGATTGGAGATTGTCCAGATAACCAGTGAAAGGGTGTTGCACTTTCATTTAGACAGCGGGGGGGGACGATTGAGAAGTCATAATTCCGTTACACTGGCAAGGACAAGGAACTAAGGTATGCGAGGATTATCGGTATTGAGCAGGGCGTTGCGATGGGCGTTGGTGGGTATGACGTTTTCGATGCTGTCCAACGCGATTTTCGAGGG
>JAIJEI010000085.1 GCA_022739095.1 Bifidobacterium sp. | reverse complement strand
ACTCGACGTTTCGTGCTTCAGGTACCTCTTTGAAAGCAACTAGCCCTGAGGCGGTCTTGAATCATCCTGAGGCGTACCCCCATCATCCATGGTATTAGCGTGGTCTCGGCCAGCTGATTGCTGAATATGCCGTTTTTCGCTAGGCAGATACACACGATGACGTTCGACGGCTCCGGGCAGAGTGACGTTGAAGCCTACCGAAAACAGTCGCAGCGCCACCACGATGATAACGATCAGTACATCGAGCAGCATTTCCGAGCGCATGTCGAACCAGCCGTATCTCGCGCCACGCCATACCAACACAGTCAATATGCAGCCGATAAACGAGGGCACAGCATAGAGGTGTTTGTCCCGAATAATCATTGGCACGTCGCCAATGAAGATGTCACGAATGAGGCCGCCGGCCAGTGCTGTGAACATGCCCAGGAATACGGCGGTCATGCTTGAGGAACCGTATGCCAGCGCTTTTGCGGTGCCGTTGACTGCGAATAGTCCGAGGCCCAGAGCATCGATGACAGTCATCGTCCATTTGAGTTTGGTAATCTCCGGGTGAGCCACCACCACGATAATGCCGGAAAACAGCGTAGTGAGCACAAGGCCTTTGTCGGTGATGCCGACCGGCGGCAGGGCACCGAGCATTACGTCGCGCACAAGACCGCCGCCGAGTGCAGTCAGCCAGCCGCACAGCATAATGGTGAAGATGTCATAGCCCTTGCGAATGGCGGCAAGTCCGCCGGACAGTCCCCAACACAAAATAGCGAAGTACTCGATGACCACAAAAACGATGTTGTTCTCCAACGCCACCTGCATGAGCCGCTCCCCTCTTATGTCGCTTCGGTTCGTTTCAGTCCGTCTTCGTTCTGTTCCCATTCATCCTTATCCGGCGCTACCGCCCGCCGTACCCGAGCCTACAACAGGCCTTGCCTGACGCAATTGGACTAGAGAACAAACCGAATAAATGCTATTGCCGGTTCGACTCCACTCTTTTTCTCTTACAGCGTCGCCAGCGCGCCAAACTTTGAGCAGCCACCGACATTAGTCCTTCTCATTTGTCGGAGGTCGGCCAAAGTTTGGCACGGCACCAACGATCATGCGCTCCAGTATCGTTGCCGTGCCAACTTATGTACAGCTAACGACGCTAAGCCCCTTTTTATCGTCATTTGATCGCCAGAACTTGACCCGTTAACGACGCTAAGGTGTCTCAGCGACGTCAGCAGTCCAAACCTTGAACCATTACTGACATTGAACATCCCCCAGCGTCGCCAGAAGCTCATGTCTTGTCTCACCACCGACGCTATAGTAGTGGAGGCCTTCATCAAGAGCCCAAAAATAGATTCACTCATCGCATCCGAATGTAGTTTTCAATGGATTCAACGCGTGATTCAACATCGCGTAGACGGTTGCACAATGCTGCTTCAATATCGATACCGTCCGAGCGGGCTCGACGCACGATGGCGAGGATTTCATCGGCGTAGGCATCGGCCTTCTCATGTTCAGGAGAATTGTCACCATTTGATTCGGATTGAATCGCCGCTTGAGGCTGCTCGTCATCTTGCTTCGTGTCAGCCGCAGCCGGCTCATCAAACTCCGCGAACAATCTATCAGCATTCGGCGATTTGGAGATACGAGAAACGACTTTGGCCGCGCGAGGCGACGCACCTTGAGCGCGGGGAATGCCCTCAAGCACGGATTTACGATGCTTTCCTGCTGTTTCATCTTTTCCCATAGAGCCACTACGGCTTCCGGGGATTCGGGTTGGGTAGTCTCTCTCCCGTCGTTGCCGTCAGCATCAAAAGCATCAGAAGATTCGGAGGAATTGCCGGCATCATCAGCCGCAAACACATGCGGATGCCGAGTGATGAGCTTGTTCATCAACCGGTCGGCGACCTCGTCAATACCAAAAGGACCCTCGGCATCCGATTCGCAGACCCGCGCCTGAAACACGGATTGCAACAGCACATCGCCCAGTTCCTCGCGCATGTTGTCACGGTCGTGAGTTTCCACCGCGTCGACGTATTCGTAGGTTTCCTCAAGCAGATTCTTGAGCAGTGACTCGTTCGTCTGCTTACCGTCCCACGGGCAGCCGCCCGGCGAATACAGCACGTCCACCACGGCCTTGACCCGGTCCAGCGCCGTAACCGCCTCAACCACCGGCTTTAATTTCGAACAATGCTCGAAGCCTGACGGCAAACGGTAGGCTGAAGCATGGTATTCCGTCATGTCACTCATCTTGCTCATAGGTTTGCTCCTGTTCTCATCTGGATGAACCATAACCAACCCCCGCAACGTGCAGAAGACCTAGATCATATTATTTGTTGCGAAATGTTGCTAAATCCATCTGTATCTCTCTAGCCAAGAACATTTCCAATACGCCAAGACCCCTTGGAATTGTTGACGTTCCAAGGGGTCTTAGTCAGAAACAAAAGGTGCTAGTTCAGCACACCTTCCACATCCAGTAACGTATAATGAAATCAACGGCTCCCACGGAAAGAACGGCGGAATTCCAACGATTTGATACGATTGGTATACCATTGGAATACCATTCGCCACGGATTGTTTGTTGGAGAATGTTGGAGAATGAAGGATGCTGAATGCCTAGGATAAGGAAAACCGGAGCGGTCTACCCCATCCGCCACGAGCAGCGGAAAACACTCAAGGACGGCACGGTAAAGACATACGTGAACTGGCAGGCCAAGGTGGACGGCCGATGGGTGTCCGCCAAGACCTACAAGGAATGCGACAGGAAAATAGCCGAAGCCCTCAAGGAGAAAACCGAATGGGGCATGGGCGTAGACCGCGCCACCCGGCTCGGCGAGTACGCGGAACGGTGGTTCGAGCTGAAACGACGCGACCTGAAACCCAAGTCCATCAACAACTACGCGAGCCTCATAAGCGTGCACCTGTGCAAGTACGCGAACGAGAAGCTGGGCGAAGTGACCGCCTCGGCGGTGCAGCGCATGATAGCCAACATGCGCAACCTCGACGGCACCCCATGCTCGTACAACCGGCAGCTTGGCTTCTACAACATCCTTAACCAGATATTCAAGGCGGCGGTGGCCGACCGGCTGATACCCACCAGTCCGGTCACCAGCGCGGCAAGGCCGAAACGCAGGGACACGGGATTGGCCGGGGACCGGCGCACCATCAACGGGCCCGTGGCCGTGTCGGCGGACAGGCGCAGCGGCACGCAGGACCGCAAGGCGTTCACCGTGGAGCAGATGCAGGACATGCTCGAAGCGTCCTCCGACGACCTGTTTCTGGGGGCACGCCAATGGTGGCGTCTGCTCACCGGCATGAGGCAGGGGGAGATACTGGGAGCCACGTTGGACGATCTCGACCTGTGGCGGGACAAGACGTTGGAAACCCCGGACAGCGGCGAGATATGGATAGGCACCTACACGGTGAACTGGAAACTGGAAAGCCTCGACAAGGAGCATGGGTGTGGGGAGCCCGGCAGGGACGGAAGATACCCGTGCGGCTTCAAACGGCCTTCGAGCTGCCCCCGATACCGGTGGAGGGTGCCGGACGGATACGACATGATACACCTGTGCAAGGGGTACGCTTTGACGCCGCCGAAGTCCGCGAGAGGCAAGGTCGTGCCGATAATCCCCCAGTTGGGCACCGTCGTGCACCGGTATCTGGAGGCCACGGAGAATATCATCCCGAACCCGTACAACCTGATATTCAGGACGCGCGAGGGTATGCCGTTGGCCGCGTTGGATGACAGGGCCGGTTTCCGCGACCTCATGCGCAGGGCGGGCATACCCGACTACGAGAACCGGTACGGGCATGAATGCCGCAACTCCGTCGTATCGCTCCTGTTCCACATGAAGGTTGATCCCGGCATCATCCAACGCATCGTCGGCCATTCGAGCATAGCCATGAGCGAGCATTACCGCACCGTGCCCGTGGAGGATTTGATGCGAGGCATGGAGACGATAAGCGACGGGCTCGGTCTGAAGCAGATCGAATGGAAGGCGTGAACTGGCGCGCCGAAACTTGCCGGCCATACAATGGAAGAGTAAGTTAATCACCTTGAATGTCCAGCGGAAGGAACGTTACGGAGGCGCACCATGACAAGCATATTCGACGTGGCCGCTTACGTGCTGGACAAGCTCGGCGTCATGACCACCATGAAGCTGGAAAAGCTCTGCTACTATTCACAGGCATGGTCCCTCGTATGGGATGAACGGCGTCTGTTCCCCGAGCGATTCGAGGCATGGGCCAACGGCCCGGTGTGCCCCGACCTATACCATGCGCACAAGGGCATGTTCAAGATCACGCGCGGCGATATTCACGGCGACCCGTCGAACATAGACGAAGACGGCACCAGCACCATAGACGCGGTGTTGAATGCCTACGGGAAAATGGGAGCCTACCAGCTCAGCGAGCTTACCCACAGCGAACGCCCGTGGAGGGATGCGCGAGGCGATCTCCCGCAGGGAGCCATCTGCAACACCGAGATAACTGAAGCGGCCATGGCCGAATACTATGGGAGCCTTACCGACTAGTGGGCCACCGCAGCAAAACCAAGAGCATCAAGGCCAAAGCTCCGAGCTCTTCAAAACATGTGCCCGCGCATCACGTGGCGAAAAGCTATCATGTCCCCGAATCCGCCACGGAGATTCCCAAGGATTCCGTGAACCGTCGCATCGTATTCCGTTTCGACTGCGTTGACCTTGAGGCCGACTGTCCATGGTCGCTCGCGCACATGAGCGACGAGGAGCATCGACTGCTGCTGCTGAAGATGCGTGACTTCGAAAAGGCGACGGTGGGCGAGATCATTAGCCCCTCATATCAAGCGTTCACCTGCTACCCTGATTTCACCCAATGCCCCAACCAGACGCCACAGGACCGGCTGGCGAAATACTATGAACGCGAAGGCGATGCGTTGGCCCGGTTCCGCTTGGGCGGAACCGAACGCCTGTACGGTTTCCTTGTAGGCAATGAGTTCCATATACTCTGGTGGGACCCGAACCATGAGGTATGGCCCTCCACTAGGAAACACACCTGACCATCATATTGTAGTGGTATACAAAATGGTCTCGTTCTCCAATACAGGAGAACGAGACCAATCGTTATTTTTCATGGATATACAAGGTGGCCATATAGTCGGTACCAAGGGAGTTCCCGTCGTTTACAAGAACCGACCACTCATAGACGACGCCGTTCTTCTCCAATGACCCCGACGTATTGGTGGCGTAATCGGGTTCTCCACCTGGATATTTATCGAGTACGCATATCCCCTTATCGAATTGGTCTTGCGCGCCCATGGTTCTGAATTGGTATACGATCTCCCCACCCTCGTTGACGGGAACATCGCATTCGCTGGCTATCTTGCCGATGGTACCCGTAGGAGAAGATACCGCTCCCGTATAACCCTGAATCATTATCACGAATCCCGCAATTACGATAATCAGGAGAGGGCTCGCAGCCGCGGCTCCCAAAAGACAAAGGACGAACTGCCATATCTTCAACGTGATAGTGTGTGCCGGTTTCTTATGCTGACTACGCTGGGAAGGTATCTGGTATTCCGACTGCGGCGTCAGCCGCTGGGGCGTGTATGGAACTTGTCTATACTGTATTTGTGCTGCGGTTTGAGGCGAAGTTGATTGCAGCGGTAAATTTGATGTTTCCGGATAGCAGACATTCTGGTTTTCTGACGAACTCATTATAATCCTCTTCTCTTTGTCGAGTTAATAGTCTAATTGTATCTTGGAAGTGACCGGATATAGATATTCGTTGACATAGAAAAAGCAAGCCCTATGCTTATACTGAATAAGTGAACGAGCTGAAATATTCCGCTAAGTATGCGCAGTATTTGAGGGATTTGATTGTCCCGAAAGGAACCACCGGAATAATTATTACCGGTAATTCGCAAAGAAAAGTCCACACATATGATCCCCTGCCTCTTCGGCGTATCTTTAGGGGGGAAAAGTTCACGGCTCTCGTAGACACAACCACCAGAATCATTGATTGCGCCAAATACGATAACCACTGGGAGAAATCCACTAGCGACGGATATGTGCTCCAATACAGGGGCAAACCTTTTGCCGCACGGACAGGCCAAGAAATGATCGAACTAAAGTACGCTGTATACAACGGACTCGGGAAACGCCTGTACCTTGAATGTTGGTTCGATGAGTGGTTCATCGAGGAATATGCATGGCCTTCCGTCCAAACGATGTTGCCGTCAAACCATGATCTACACTCACTTGCCGTCCTTTTGGATAAATATAGGCATTGGCCCGTAACCTCGGAAGAGGTGCTACGAGCCAATGTACTCAGATAATTTGAAGGATAATAATCACGCGGCTCGCGTAGATATATTGTCATGCAGCCAGTGCCGGTAGTCATGCAGGACGCTGACGGTGATGCCGAGTTCCTGTGCCATCGCGTAGGGTTCTCCCCCGTACAGGTCTTCGGCGTGCATATAGTCCACGGGGTTTATCAACGCCAATGCGGTCTCCTTGCGCGTCAGACACTCTTCCTTCTTATGGCTCAGCAAACGCAGTCCGTCATCGAAGTGCTTGGCATGGATAAGCTCATGCTGTAACGTGCACACCAGCTGCTCCATGCTCATGGTGGGGTCTATGAACGCGGTGCGCGACATTGGGTCGTATTCCCCGCACTGCGAACCGTCGAACTCCTTATCCTCTATGAGGACTCCCATGCGACGCGCCTCAAGGGTGAGGTCAGTCCAAGTCTTCACCGCGACCAGACTCCGCTTTTTTGTTCTCATCCCTGTAGGCCGCTTTCTCGACCTCGATCTCCCTGCCCATGACCTTTTCAAGCTGGGAGGCGACAGAAGCGGTCTCCGACTGACCGTGCAGCGTCTCTCTGGCCAAACGTGCCAATTCGATCATCAGGGAACGGCCTGTAGTGTCCGAGAGTACAGCCAGTGCGTCAATATCGTTTGTATCCAACGCTCTTTTACCGTTGACTCGTTCAGAGACGTAAGCTTCGGTGAGACCAAGGTAATCAGCAATAGCGCGCTGACGCACCTTGTGCGCCTTCATATACTTCTTATATTCTTCCGCAAACGCTAAGGCAAAATCTGACATTTCACGGAAATCCTTTGGATTAGCCATAGTTGAATCTTAGCATATGCGATACGGCGTGTCTAGTCTTGACAGAAACTTGGCATATGCTAAGTTATGAAATATGAGCAGCACACAGAAACTTACAGCAGCCGGACTTCGATACCAGCTCTTCATCAGGAACAAAAGCCTTAGGTGGATGGCATCGAAACTCGACTGGGACGTGAGCAAGCTATCCCGCCGACTCAAGGGAACCCCGGCCTTCAACGTCATCGAGATTGACCGAATAACAGAAATCCTCGGGATCAGCTTCGAGGAACTGCTCACCATCCCAATGGACATGCAGGAGCGGTTCTTCAAGATCGAGTCTCCTGATTTGGAGGTAACGGCATGAAGATGCAGCTTGACCTCAACGGTCCTTCCCTTCCCCTGATCATTCACGGGCTGAAAACGCTGATTGAAGACGGAACCGTCGAAACATTGGAAATCACCGGGGACGGCCTATCCAATGCAACCGCGATTGGGAAACTCCTAAACATCGACCCGTCGATACTGGCTTCCAGCCAAGACGTGCCGCTGGTTATCGACCTGGACCACGGGAACGCGGCGTATGCCACCTTCGGCTGTGTACGGTTCCTCGACAACCAGCAACTGCTGGACTGGTTGGACATGGTTCAAACCGGGACGTTCAGGAACGCACCGGATATTGAACCGTCCACGGAAGTCCTGCCCCGTCTACGCCCGACAGAATCAAACCAGTGAACGAGTTCCGCAGGTTCGTGGCCCTGAACTTGACCAGAATGGCCTCACCGTCCGGAATCGTCTGATGTGGTCCGCCTTCCACCACGAGGAACGGCTTAGACACCCCATCGAACGATTTGACGGCTTCCACGGTGAGCGGCTTTCCGCTCACGTTGACCAACCGCCATTCGCGACGGCCGACCAGCACGGGCCTACTCCAATACCCCATATTCACCTCCTTTCATGAATCGAGAAAACAATGTGCAATCAGAATCGTAATCTCTCCCAGAAGCTCGTTGTCGAGGAGCGTCGCACCC